>NZ_JBSFYR010000049.1:0-57200 GCF_053599875.1 Streptomyces sp. NPDC005151
CGTCCGTTGGCCGACGGATACATGTCCGCGAAGAACTCCGGCGGGAACAGCACCTCACGATGCTCGGCCAGGAAAGCGAACACACTCCCTGCCGGAATCAACTCCCGGCAGATCTCCCACACATCCGGCCCAACCATCTCCCCAGCCCATTCCCCCTGCATGCTCACAAGACTGGCCCCGGACCTGCCGGTCCGGGGCCAGAACGCAAAAGATTTTCAGCAGTCTTCTAGCCCTCTCTCCTGAACCCTGTCAACATTTTGTCCGGACATACGGACGTACTCTTGACACTAGTCTTCCGGCGCCGAATTCTTGGCCGCATGACCTCCTCCGCTTCCGCTCCGGCCCGCATCCGTATCGGCTCGGCACCCGACTCCTGGGGGGTCTGGTTCCCCGACGATCCCCGCCAAGTGCCGTGGCAGCGCTTCCTCGACGAGGTGTCCGAGGCGGGTTACGAGTGGATCGAGCTGGGCCCGTACGGCTATCTCCCGACCGACCCGGCCCGCCTCGCCGAGGAGACCGGCCGCCGCGGACTCACCGTCTCCGCGGGCACCGTTTTCACCGGATTGCACCACGGCCCGGACGTCTGGGAACGGACCTGGGCGCATGTCGCCGACATCGCGGCACTCACCCGGGCGATGAGCGCCGGGCATCTGGTGGTCATTCCGTCGTTCTGGCGTGACGACAAGACCGGCGAGATCCTTGAGGACCGCACCCTCACCGCGGAACAGTGGCGCCACCTCACCACGCAGACGGAGCGGCTGGGCCGCGAGGTACGGGACCGTTTCGGACTGCGGATCGTCGTCCATCCGCATGCCGACACCCACATCGACAGCGAGGAGAACGTCAACCGGTTCCTCGACGCCACCGATCCCGACCTGGTCTCGCTCTGTCTCGACACCGGCCACTACGCCTACTGCGGTGGGGACAGCGTCAAGCTGATCGAGACCTACGGCGAGCGGATCGGCTATCTGCACCTCAAGCAGGTAGACCCGGACGTCCTGGCCGAAGTCGTGGCGGACGAGGTGCCGTTCGGGCCGGCCGTGGCACGGGGCGTCATGTGCGAACCACCGAACGGCGTACCCGCCCTGGGCCCTGTGCTGGACGCGGCCCGCCGGCTGGACGTCGATCTGTTCGCGATCGTCGAGCAGGACATGTATCCGTGCCCGCCCGACAAGCCCCTGCCGATCGCCCGTCGCACCCGCGCCTTCCTCCGCTCCTGCGGCACACCGGCGCAGACACCCGCGCCCGAGCAGGACACACCGAACCGGGCACGGATGTGACGTCCTGGCGGTGTGCGGTGGTGTGCTCGGAGAGAAGCGGGTGCGGTCCCTTCCGCACCCCGTGACCGCACGAGGAGCAACTCACCGTGATCCGAAAGACGTCTCTCTCCGCGAGGACGGCAGGGGCCTCGGCCCTGGCCGCACTCGCCCTGGCCGCCGCCCTCACCACCGCCCCCGGCGCCTCGGCCGCCGGGCAGACCCCGGAGCAGCCGCTCCCCTCGCCCGGCGCGGCCTGCGTGTTCTACGACGGCAATCAGCTGACCTTCTTCGGCGAGCAGGGCGAACGGGTCTCCGAGGTGCAGTGCCTTCTGGCCAACCGCCGCTATCTGCCGTGGAGTGCCGTCGACGGCACCTTCGGGACGACGACCCTCGCCGCCGTTCAGCGCTTCCAGGCGGACCACCCGCCACTCGTCCCGGACGGCCTGGTCGGTCCGCAGACCTGGTTCGCGCTCTGGCACGCGTAGCCGACTCCGGCCCGAATGCACGCCTTCTGTCACAGATGTCACCCCCTCGTCACACATGTCTGCTCTACGCGGGTCTTCCGTCACAGGTGTTCAACAGCCCCTCTCCGCTCGTCACTCCGCGTCGTTCACCGGAAACAGGCTGAGTGATCGTCAGCGTCCGGGCCGCGGCTCCCCCGACAACCCCCCGGCTGCCGCTGCGGAGCAGAGAGGTGTCATTTGTGACGGACAGAAGGCTCTGGTCCTACAAGGACATTGCCGCGCACATCCGGGTGCAGCCGGAGACCGTTCGCTCGTACCGCAAGCACGGTCTCCTTCCCGCACCCGACCATGTGGAGAGCGGCAAGCCCTACTGGTACGCGGACACCGTCCGCGCCTGGGTCGCTGCCCGCCCGAGCAACCGGGGCCGCAAGGGCTGACGCCCCCTCCCCCTTCCTCCGTCCGCTCCAGGCCCCGTACGACAACCGGCTCCGACCCGGCGCCGCACGGGGCCTCCGTCCGTGCCTGGTTCCTGTTGCGCTGGTTCCCGTTGCGCCTGGTCCTCGTCGTGCCCGCCCCGGTCGGCCGGGCTACTTGGTGGGGTCGATGATCGTCACTCCTGCCCCTGGCGCCTTCCCCATCGCGGCGAGTGCGGCCGGTGCCGCGTCCAGCGGGACGGCACTGGTCGGCGACCGGGCCCTCTGCCCCCCTCGTCCGCCCCGGCCGCTGCTCCGCCGAATGGCCGATAGCACGCGAAGCGACATCACCCCCCCCTCGCATTTATACCCCCTAGGGGTATAAAGTTACTGCGTGTTGGGGCGCACCGGCCTTCCCGGGGCTCCCTGGCGCCACATTGAAGCTGTACGCGTCGAAGAGGAGAACACCATGACCGCCGAGACCCAGCTCCCCCAGGCCACCGGTTCCTGCTGCTCGCCCGGCGGCTCCTGCCACGACGGTGCGGGCACCGAAGCAACGGCGGGTGCAGTCACCACCGTCTACCGGGTGACGGGCATGACCTGCGGGCACTGCGAGGGCGCCGTCTCCGAGGAGATCTCCGGCATCGAGGGCGTCACCTCGGTGAAGGCCGTGGCCTCCACCGGAGAGGTGACCGTCGTCTCCGAGGCGCCGCTGTCCGAGGACGCCGTCCGCGCCGCGGTCGACGAGGCGGGTTACGAGCTCGCCGGCCAGGCCTGAACGCCGTCCGGGCCCACCCGGACACCCTACAGATCCGCACCACCAGCATCACCCGTATCATCTGCACCACCCCTTGCGCCGCCGGGCCGGACCGACCAGCAGATACTGGTGGGGCACGGCCCGGTCGGCAATTCAGGAGTTCGGACATGCACAGCGCAACAGAGGCCGAAGCCCCGGCAGTCGCGAGTTCGGAAGCGGAACTCACGATCGGCGGGATGACCTGCGCCTCGTGCGCGGCCCGCGTCGAGAAGAAGCTCAACCGGATGGACGGCGTCACCGCGTCCGTGAACTACGCGACGGAGAAGGCGCGCGTCGCGTTCGGTGCCGGGACCCGGCTGGCTGACCTGATCGCCACGGTCGAGAAGACCGGATACACCGCACAGCCGGTACAACGGCCCGCGCCGACGCCGCCCCCGCTGCCCGCTGAAACGCTCTCGCCGCCCGAGGCCGCCGGCCCCGCCGAGGTCGAGCGGACCGAAGAGACCCGACAGACCCGGGAAACCGAAGAGGCGGCGGACACCGGCACCGCGCCGGAGGAACCCGAAGCCGAGCGCAGCGCGGCCGACGCCCTCTCCGCTCTGCGGCAGCGGCTGATCGTCTCGGCCGTCCTCGCCACCCCCGTCGTGCTCCTGGCCATGGTCCCGTCCCTCCAGTTCGACAACTGGCAGTGGCTCTCCCTCACCCTCGCCGCCCCCGTGGTCGTCTGGGGCGGACTGCCCTTCCACCGCGCCACCTGGACCAACCTCCGGCACGGCGCGGCCACCATGGACACCCTCGTCTCCGTCGGCACGCTCGCCGCGTTCGGCTGGTCGCTCTGGGCGCTGTTCTTCGGGGACGCGGGCATGACCGGGATGCGGCACGGCTTCGACTTCTCGGTCTCACGCGCAATGGGGTCTCCCCTGCTCGAGCGGAGCCGAGAGCTCGGGGAAAGCTCCTCCACCATCTATCTGGAGGTGGCCGCCGGGGTCATCACCTTCATCCTGCTGGGCCGCTATCTGGAGGCGAAGTCCAAGCGGAAGGCCGGTTCCGCGCTGCGTGCGCTGATGCACCTCGGCGCGAAGGACGTCTCCGTCCTCAGGGACGGCACCGAAGTACGCATCCCCGTCGCCCGGCTCACCGTCGGCGACCACTTCGTGGTCCGTCCCGGCGAGAAGATCGCCACCGACGGCACCGTCACCGAGGGCGCCTCCGCCGTGGACGCGTCGATGCTCACCGGCGAGTCCGTTCCGGTCGATGTGAACGTCGGGGACTCCGTCACCGGCGCCACCGTCAATGTCTCGGGCCGCCTCGTCGTGCGCGCCACCCGGGTCGGCGTCGACACCCAGCTGTCCCGGATGGCCAGGCTCGTCGAGGACGCCCAGAACGGAAAGGCCGAGGTGCAGCGCCTCGCCGACCGGATCTCCGCGGTCTTCGTCCCGGTCGTCCTGCTGTTCGCGCTGGTCACCCTGGTCGTCTGGCTGCTGCTCACGGACGACGTGACCGCCTCGTTCACCGCCGCCGTCGCCGTACTGATCATCGCCTGCCCCTGCGCGCTCGGCCTCGCCACCCCCACCGCGCTCATGGTGGGGACCGGGCGCGGCGCGCAGCTCGGCATCCTGATCAAGGGCCCGGAGGTCCTGGAGACCACCCGGCGTATCGACACGATCGTCCTGGACAAGACCGGCACGGTCACCACCGGCCGGATGACTCTCCAGGACGTCCACCCGACGCCCGGCACCGACGCGACGCAGCTGCTGCGGCTGGCCGGCGCCCTGGAGCACGCCTCCGAGCACCCGATCGCCCAGGCCGTCGCCACCGGCGCCGCCGAACACACCGGGGCCGCGCTCCCCGCCGTCCAGTCCTTCGTCAACGTCCCGGGGCTCGGGGTACGCGGCACCGTCGACGGGCACCAGGTGCTCGTCGGACGCCCCCAGCTGCTCACCGACGCCGGGATCGCCGTCCCCGAGGCGCTGTCCGGCTCCCTCGCGGACGCGGCGGCCCAGGGACGTACGTCCATCACGGTCGCCTGGGACGGCGAGGCGCGTGGCGTTCTCGGGGTCGCCGACGCGATCAAGGACTCCAGTGCGACAGCCGTCGCCGAGCTGCGCGCCCTCGGTCTCAGGCCGGTGCTGCTGACCGGCGACAACCGGGCCGTGGCGGATGCCGTCGCCCGTGCCGTCGGCATCGACGAGGTCTACGCCGAGGTGCTCCCCGAGGAGAAGGTGCACGTCATCGAGCGGCTCCGGGCGGAGGGACGTTCGGTCGCGATGGTCGGGGACGGTGTCAACGACGCGGCGGCCCTCGCGACCGCCGACCTCGGGCTTGCCATGGGCACCGGCACGGACGCCGCGATCGAGGCGAGCGATCTCACCCTCGTTCGTGGAGATCTCAAGGTGGCCGCCGATGCCATCCGGCTCTCCCGGCGCACCCTGACCACGATCAAGGGCAACCTTTTCTGGGCATTTGGCTACAACGTTGCCGCCCTACCCCTTGCAGCATTTGGCCTGCTCAACCCTATGATTGCCGGAGCGGCGATGGCCTTCTCATCGGTCTTCGTCGTGACGAACAGCCTGCGGTTGCGCGCCTTCACGTGATTTCCACAAAGAGATCCAGATCACATCGGTTTGAGGGTAACCATCCGATGGGTTCGTGAGTCTAAGAGTGCGATGCCAAGGATGTCTTGGGGGACGTCCGACGAAGCGTCTTGGGGGATGCTTCAGGCAAGCGCTGGCCGGGGCACGTGCACCGGGGAGCTTTGAGCGGCCCTCCCGAAGGTACGTACCCCGGCAGACCGCGAGACGTGCAACCGCAGTGACGTAGTGCAGCAATACCGAGGAATACCCAGGAGCTTCGGCTCCCGCAGACGCCCGGCCGGATCCCGTGGGGGGAATCCGCTCCGGGACATGGGAAGCGCCTCGCTGTCGGCCCGTGGGGGGATCGACGGCGGGGCGCTTCTCGCTAAGACCGGCCGGCAACTGGGGGGCGGCGTCACGGGGCTGGGGCACGCAAATCGCCCCGGACACCGCGCTCTGTGCGAAAGCGCGGTACGCGGGGCGAAGGCAGCCCGGCCGCAGCGGCCGGGGTGGTGCAGGGGGTGCTACGAGGTTCAGCGGCCCTCGACCGGGACGAAGTCGCGCAGGACCTCGCCGGTGTAGATCTGGCGCGGGCGACCGATGCGGGATCCCGGCTCCTTGATCATCTCGTGCCACTGGGCGATCCAGCCGGGGAGTCGGCCGAGCGCGAAGAGCACGGTGAACATCTCGGTCGGGAAGCCCATGGCCCGGTAGATCAGACCCGTGTAGAAGTCCACGTTGGGGTAGAGGTTGCGCGAGACGAAGTACTCGTCGGAGAGCGCGTGCTCCTCCAGCTTCAGCGCGATGTCGAGCAGCTCGTCGGACTTGCCGAGCGCCGACAGCACGTCGTGGGCCGCAGCCTTGATGATCTTGGCGCGCGGGTCGAAGGACTTGTAGACGCGGTGGCCGAAGCCCATCAGCCGGACGCCGTCCTCCTTGTTCTTCACCTTGCGGATGAAGGAGTCGACATCGCCGCCGTTGGCCTGGATGCCCTCGAGCATCTCCAGCACCGACTGGTTGGCGCCACCGTGCAGCGGGCCCCACAGCGCGGAGATACCGGCGGAGATCGAGGCGAACATGTTCGCCTGCGAGGAGCCGACCAGACGCACGGTGGAGGTCGAACAGTTCTGCTCGTGGTCCGCGTGCAGGATGAGCAGCTTGTCGAGCGCGGAGACGACGACCGGATCCAGCTCGTACTCCTGGGCCGGCACCGAGAAGGTCATGCGCAGGAAGTTCTCGACGTACCCGAGGTCGTTACGCGGGTAGACGAAGGGGTGACCGATCGACTTCTTGTACGCGTACGCGGCGATCGTCGGCAGCTTGGCCAGCAGGCGGATCGTCGAGAGGTGGCGCTGCTCCTCGTCGAACGGGTTGTGGCTGTCCTGGTAGAACGTGGACAGCGCGCTGACGACCGAGGACAGCATGGCCATCGGGTGGGCGTCGCGCGGGAAGCCGTCGAAGAACCGCTTGACGTCCTCGTGCAGCAGCGTGTGCTGGGTGATCTCGTTCTTGAAGGTCGACAGCTGGTCGACCTTGGGAAGCTCACCGTTGATGAGCGTGTACGCGACTTCCAGGAACGTCGAGCGCTCGGCGAGCTGCTCGATGGGATAGCCGCGGTACCGCAGGATGCCCTGCTCACCGTCGAGGTAGGTGATGGCGGATTTATACGCGGCGGTGTTGCCGTATCCGCTGTCCAGCGTCACCAGGCCGGTATTTGCCCGGAGCTTCCCGATGTCGAAGCCCTTGTCGCCGACGGTGCTGTCGATCACCGGGTAGGTGTACTCGTCATCGCCGTACCGCAGTACTACAGAGTTGTCGCTCACGTCATCCCTCACCGACGTAGTGCCTCTTCTTCGAGGTTCCCTGACTGTCTCCACCCTCCTCCATTTGGCTCAGGAGAGTGCACTCGGGGTCGTCCATTGGACCTACTCGCGGCACTGAGTGCCGCGAACTTACTCATCCTGCCCCCTTGACTCCGGTTCCGGAAGGGCTCCGTGATGTTTGCCACCGATTTGATCGATCATTTTTTCCGCTGATCCTCCGCCCGATCCTCCGCGCAGCCGGTAATCCAGCGCCGTACAGCGTCTGCCTGCGGAAACCGTGCGGACCGCCTGGCCGATCGCCTGCCGGGAGCCGACCAGCACGACGAGCTTCTTGGCCCTCGTCACGGCCGTGTACAGCAGGTTCCGCTGGAGCATCATCCAGGCGCTCTTGGTGACGGGGATGACGACGGCCGGGTACTCGCTGCCCTGGGAGCGGTGGATCGTCATGGCGTACGCGTGGGCCAGCTCGTCCAGCTCGTCGAAGTCGTACGGGATCTCCTCGTCCTCGTCGGTGAGGACTGTCAGCTGCTGTTCATCGAGGTCGAGCGAGGTGACGACGCCGACCGTGCCGTTGAAGACGCCGTTCTCCCCCTTGTCGTAGTTGTTTCGGATCTGGGTGACCTTGTCGCCGACCCGGAAGACCCGGCCGCCCATCCGCTTCTCGGGCAGGTCGGGACGGGCCGGGGTGATGGCCTGCTGCAGGAGTCCGTTGAGCGTGCCCGCGCCGGCCGGACCGCGGTGCATGGGGGCGAGGACCTGGACGTCACGCCTCGGGTCGAGGCCGAATTTGGCAGGAATACGACGGGCGGCGACGTCCACCGCGAGGACGCCCGCCTCCTCCGTCTCGTCCTCGACGAAGAGGAAGAAGTCGCTCAGGCCCTGGGTGAGCGGCGGCGTCCCGGAGTTGATCCGGTGGGCGTTGGTGACGACACCGGACTGCTGGGCCTGGCGGAAGATCGTCGTCAGCCGGACCGCGGGAACGGGTCCGCCCTCGGCGAGCAGATCGCGCAGCACCTCCCCCGCGCCGACCGAGGGCAACTGGTCGACATCCCCGACAAGCAGCAGATGGGCACCGGGTGCCACGGCTTTGAACAGCTTGTTGGCGAGCAGCAGATCGAGCATCGACGCCTCGTCGACGACGACCAGATCGGCGTCCAGCGGACGGTCCCGGTCGTACGCCGCGTCCCCGCCCGGCTTCAGCTCCAGCAGCCGGTGCACGGTGGACGCCTCGGCCCCGGTCAGCTCGGACAGCCGCTTCGCCGCCCGCCCGGTGGGCGCGGCCAGAACGACCTTTGCGCGTTTGGCACGGGCCAGCTCGACGATGGAGCGAACGGTGAACGACTTCCCGCAGCCGGGTCCGCCGGTCAGCACGGCGACCTTCCGGCTGAGCGCGAGCCGCACGGCGGCCTCCTGCTCGGGGGCGAGCGTCGCCCCGGTACGACCGGCGAGCCACGTCAACGCCTTGTCCCAGTCCACGTCCTGGAAGGCCGGCATCCGGTCCTCGGGCGTCCGCAGCAGCCGCTGCACCTGCGCGGCGAGAGCGACCTCGGCGCGGTAGAACGGTACGAGGTAGATGGCGGTGATCGGCTCGCCTCCCTCGGGTGACGGCACCTTCTCCCGTACGACGCCCTCAGGATCCTCGGCCAGTTCGGCGAGGCACTCGATGACCAGCCCCGTATCGACCTGGAGCAGCTTGACCGCATCGGCGATCAGCCGCTCCTCCGGGAGGAAGCAGTGCCCCTGGTCGGCGGATTGCGACAGTGCGTACTGCAGTCCGGCCTTGACCCGCTCCGGACTGTCGTGCGGGATGCCGACCGCCTGCGCGATCTTGTCGGCGGTCAGAAAACCGATGCCCCAGACGTCCGCGGCCAGCCGGTAGGGCTGGTTCTTGACGACGGAGATCGACGCGTCCTCGTACTTCTTGTAGATACGGACGGCGATGGAGGTGGAGACGCCCACACCCTGGAGGAAGACCATCACCTCCTTGATCGCCTTCTGCTCCTCCCAGGCGGCGGCGATCAACTTCGTCCGCTTCGGACCGAGCCCGGGGACCTCGACGAGCCGCTTCGGCTGCTGTTCGATGATGTCGAGCGTGTCGACGCCGAAGTGGGTGGTGATCCGGTCGGCCATCACCGGGCCGATGCCCTTGATCAGTCCGGAGCCGAGATAGCGGCGGATGCCCTGGATGGTGGCGGGCAGCACGGTCGTGTAGTTCTCCACCGTGAACTGCTTGCCGTACTGGGAGTGCGAACCCCAACGCCCCTCCATCCGCAGCGACTCGCCGACCTGCGCGCCGAGCAGCGCACCGACGACGGTCAGCAGATCGTTGGCACCGCGTCCCGTGTCGACGCGCGCGACGGTGTACCCGTTCTCCTCGTTCGCGTACGTGATGCGCTCAAGCACACCTTCGAGGACGGCCATGTTGGACATGAACCCGACGCTATCGGTTCGCGCTGACAGCCCCGGTCCGGCCCCTTCGCGCGACCGCTCGACCGCTCGACGGCTCTCAGACCCCCGTACGGCCGTCGATGCGCTCTCGTATGAGGTCGGCGTGCCCGCAGTGGCGTGCGTACTCACCGATCATGTGGGTGTAGATCCAGCGCAGGGTGACCTGGCCGCCCATGAACGGGCTGGTGTCGTCGAGCGACCGGGCGGCGCAATTCGCCCTGCCCCGGTCCACCTCGGCCTGCCATGCCGAAAGGGCCTTGTCGTAGCCCGCCCCTTCCAGGCCGACGTTCTCGTACACCTGCGGGTTGACGAAGCAGACGGAGAAGACGCGCGCCGCGTCTTCGACAGCTGCTCACGAGGGTCTGACGGCGGCGGTGATCACCGGGGCTGCCGCCGCGCTCACACACGGCAGGGCTCGGGCTGGATGACATCCTTCGTCAACTCCCGACCAGGCGCAGAAGCTACAACCGGCCGGCCTCCGGGGCACCTTGAAATAATTCGCTTACACACATCCGCGGGCACGCCTGATGATGTGCGCATGGCACTGAAGAAGACGCTGGAGCGCGTGGACGCGGACCTCGCCGCGGGACGTGTGCCCATGGCCCGCCAACGACTGCGCGGACTGGTCTCGTCCTACCCGCACTACCCGGCTCTGCGCCGACGCCTGGCCGACATCTACCGGATGTACGGCGACCCTGCCGAGGCCGGCCGTTGGACGTACCTCGAAGAGGACAGGCTTCCGGACGAGGTCGCCGCGTTCGAGAAGAGGTACAGCGACCCGGTGCGCCGTATGCGCGCCCTGGCCTGGCAGGGCGCGGAATCGGCGGCCGATTCCCCCTTCGTCGAGGAACAGTTGGCAACCGTGCGGACCGCCGCCTCCAAGGCCCTCGGCCACCCGGTCACCTGGGACACCCTCGCCGAGGTGCGGGGTGACGCGCCGGAGGCCGGGTCGCTCCGCCGGTCCCTGGCGGCCGTGGGCTGCGCGCTCCTGGCGCTCGTGTTCGTTGCGATCTGGGTGAACGGATTCCTCGACCTCTTCCGCTGACGGCGAGTGCCTCGACGACGCCCGTGGCTACGCCACCGTCCCTGTCCGCGACAGCAAGGCGCCCCGCGGCCCGGCGCTCGTCTTCTCCGCCGACGGCTGGTCGTCGTTTTCTCCTCGTCGGCGTACGTGATGCGCTCAAGCACACCTTCGAGGACGGCCGTGTTGGACATGCTCCGACGGTACCGGGCGTGTACGACATCCCCCGCCGGACCCAGGACACCCCGTAACACTCGGTGTTACCGTAATGGCATGGCAACCGAGCGTTTTTCGATCAGCATGCCGGCCGAGGTTCGGGACCGGATCAGAGAACATGCCGCAGACGCAGGACTCGACGTCTCCACGTTCCTCACGATCGCCGCACAAGCACAGATGGACCAGCAGGACCGCGTCAGGAAGATCTTCAAGTCGTTCGAGGAGGCCCGCACGGAGGCCGAGGAGCAGGCAGGCACCGGCACCTGGGCAGGCGACGAGATCGAACTGACCAGAGAAGAACGGGCGGAGGTCGACGCGATCCTCGGCCGCCCCTCACACGATGAGGCCGCCGCGTGAATGTCGTCGTCTACGACACAGGGATGCTGATGGCACTGGTGAGCCAGGACCGTCGGGCGCACATCCTGCACAAGGGCTTCATCGCGGCCGGCGGACACCAGCCGATCATCCCTGGCCCGGCCCTCTCGCAGGCCTGGCGAACGAGCCCGAAAACCGCCTACGCCTGGAAGCGCCTTCTCGCCGATGTTGTCGTATATCCAGCCGCCAGGGCCCGCTGCCCCGCGGACCTGGCGCCCCGCTGCCTCCCCTGTGCGGGGGGAATGGCCGTGGAAGGCTGGAAAACCATCGGCGACATGATCGGGGCGGCCGCACTGCCCGCCAAGAAACGACCCGACCCGGTGGATGCCCTGGCCGTCCTCATCGCGGCCGTCCACGGAGGAGGCAGCGTGCTCACCTCCGACACCGACGACATCGAGGCGTACGCCGCCACACTGCCCGAAGCCGATGTCTCCGCCGTAGCGGTCTGACTCGCGGGTCCGGTCAGGGACCGCCCACCTCCGGTCCCTGACGGGGTGGTGGCGCCGACCGCCCCTCGCCCCGGTCCGCGCCGGGCTCAGGTGTCGAGCACGTGCGCCACAGCCAGGGCGATGCGGTCGATCCAGTTGATCGCATCCGTGACATCGGGCTCGGTGATGGGGCGTCGCTGCTTGAGGTCTCCGTCCACCAGGTCAGCGTCGTGCGCGATCTTGTTGCGGCGGTCCGTGATGGTGACGTACTGGGCCTTCAGCGTCTTCTCCGTGTACGCGGTGCGGTTGCCCTGCCAGGCATTGATCTGTGCGGCCGCGCCCTGCCAGATGTTCTTGTCGGTGACCAGTTTCAACACGTCCGAGATCTTGCGTGGGTTCTGGAGCGAGGCACTGCCCCACTTCTCCTTGACGTGCTCGACGACCACCTCGGCCAGCGCGACCTCACCTCGCTGCACGACCTCGACCCGGTGCAGAGGGATCTCGTAGTTCTGGAGTTGCAGCGGCATGTCGGGGCTGTCCTTGGCGGCCAGTTCGGCGACGCGACGGAAGAGCTCCTCGTGGAACCAGTGGTCGATGGCAGCCACGGCCTGGACCCAGGCGGCCCGGTAGAAGTCGTCGACGTCGACCGCCGCCGGTCGAAAGGGGGCCAGGTATCGCCCGGCATCGACCATCTTGCGGGCGTAGGCGATGTTCGTGGTGAACGCCTCGAACTGGCTGGTGTGCGGCCTGGGAATGGCCATCGATGAGCCCCCGTACTGCCACATGTTCTCTGAGCTGCGTGAACAGGTTTGGTGACAGCCCGGGAGCTCGTCAAGTGGCTTACGAACTCATCGGATATCGATGTCCGGTTCTCGTTGCCTCGGCCTGTCGTTGTCCGGAACGGGCCCCGTCGTGTCCAGTCGCGTACCCCGGCTCTCCGCGACTCTCTTGACCTCTCGCAGCGACTCGCTCAGCCGGCTGGCGAGGAAGTGGAGCTCCGGCCCCGTGACCCTTTGGTCCGCCAGCAGTTCGGCGGCGTGGTCGAGCAGATCGCCCGCCATGCCGAGTTGGACGCTCTCGATGCCGTCGGCCATCCGTGACACGTAGCCCGTACCGTCCCCCAGGACGTAACTCGGCTTGCCCTCCGCCTCCGTCCAGGGCAGCAGCCTGAACGTGTGGCCTTCGCACTGCTCCCCGTTCACGCGGCGGCCTCGGCTCCGCGGGCGGGCCGGGGCCTGATGTTTTCTGGTGCCCGGCCTGCTCCAGACGGACGGCTACGCGCGTGCGCTCTTTCGCGCGTACCGGCCGAACCATCGACAGGAGGACCTTGACAGAGATGTCGTCATCCGGACCGAGCGTGCCCATATCCTCGACGGCCCGTTGAACCCTGTCCTGTGGACCATGCTGGACGAGGCCGTGCTCAGGCGTCAGGTCGGCGGGCCGCAGGTCATGGCGGAGCAGCTGCGCAAGATCGCGGACATGGCCGAGGCCGGACGGCTGCGGCTGCATGTGCTGCCGTTCAGCGCGGGGGCCCATTCACTGCAAGAGAGCCTGCTGTCGCTGATGGGCTTCGAGGACGCCGGACCTGTGGCTTATGTCGAGGGCTTCTTGACAGGGCATCTGATGGACGATCCGGCTCTGGTGAAGGCCAGCAGGACGGCCTACGATCTCGCCTTGAGCGATGCGATGTCGCACCAGGAATCAGTGGCTCTTGTGCGGGCAGCAGCGGAGGAACATGAACATGGTCAACAGTAAGCACACTGTCTTGGACTCGTCCACGCTCACCGGGTGGTTCAAGTCCAGCTACAGCGGTGGCGGTCAGGGCGAGTGCCTTGAGGTGGCCGGTGGCTACGCCGCCGTCCCCGTCCGCGACAGCAAGACCCCGAACGGCCCCGCCCTCGTCTTCTCCGCCGACGGCTGGTCGTCGTTCGTCGGCGCAGTCAAAAGCGGCCACATCACCATCTGACCCGTGCCGTGCCTCGCAACCGGTCTCGCCATAGCGGCCTCCCAGTCGGCGACGATCATCTTCGTCCGCTTCGGCCCGAGCCCGGGGACCTCGACGAGCCGCTTCGGCTGCTGTTCGATGATGCAGGGCATCCGCCGCTATCTCGGCTCCGGACTGCCGCCGACCGCGAGATCACCTGCGAGTTCGGCGGCGAAGCCGATGAAGGCAGCCCGGGCGACGACCTTGGTGCCCAGGAAGCTTCTTGAGACGTGGGAGCTGCTCCTCTCAGATACGGCTGCCGGAGGCGGTGTCCGACGACAGCCGTTGGGCGAGATAGATCGGTATGACGGAGAGCAGGACCAGGACGGCGGCGACGACGTTGACGACGGGTGCCTGTTGGGGCCGGGCCATGTTGGAGAAGATCCAGACGGGGAGGGTCTGGACGCCGGGCCCTGCGGTGAAGGTCGTCACGACGATCTCGTCGAAGGAGAGTGCGAAGGCGAGGAGCCCGCCCGCGACGAGCGCGGAGCGCACCAGCGGGAAGGTGACGTCGACGAACGTACGGAAGGTGTGCGCCCCGAGGTCCATGGCGGCCTCCTCGTACGATCCCGGCATCCGGCGCAGCCGGGCGATCACGTTGTTGAAGACGACCACGATGCAGAAGGTGGCGTGTCCGACGATGACGGTGAACAGGCCGAGGCCCACGCCGAGCGGTTCGAGGATCGTGCGGAAGGCGGTGTTGAGCGCGACGCCGGTGACGATGCCGGGCAGCGCGATCGGCAGGACGACCACGAAGGAGATGGCCTCGCGTCCGAAGAACTTGTAGCGCTGGCAGGCGAAGGCGACGAGCGTGCCGAGGACCAGGGCGATCGCGGTCGCGCCGAGCCCGGCCTTGAGTGAGGTCCACAGCGCGCCGCGGGCGCCGGAGCTGTGCCAGGCATCGACCCACCAGTCGAAGGTGAGTCCGGGCGGCGGCCAGCCCGAACTACGGTCCGGGTTGAGGGAGTTGACGAGGACCAAGAGCAGCGGGACGTAAATCACCGCGAAGCCGAGCCCGGCGGCGATGCGCACGGTGATGCGCGCGGGGCGGGAGAGATTCATCGTAGGGACCTTCGCTGTGCGTGATGCGATGCGGACCGTCAGAGGCTGCTGAGGGCTCCGGTGCGGCGCACCGCGAGCAGATAGAGCACGATGATGACCACCGGCACTGTGCCGAGCGCGGCGGCCAGCGGCAGGTCCAGAGTGATGTTGGAGTAGACGAGATTGCCGATGAGCTGGGTCTTGCCGCCGACAATCTGCACGGCGATGTAATCGCCGAGGCTGAGCGAGAAGGTGAAGACCGAGCCGGCCGCGACGGACGGAAGGACCATCGGCAGCACCACGGCACGGAAGGTTCTGCCGGTGCGGGCGCCGAGGTCGGCGGAGGCGTCCAGGAGGTTGGCCGGGAGCTGCTCGAGTCCGGCGTGGATCGGCAGGACCATGTACGGCAGCCACAGGTACGTCAGCACGAGGACGGTCGCGGTCAGACCGTAACCGGGCCCTTTGATGCCGAGCGGCCCCAACAGCCAGTCGAGCAGGCCGCCTTGGGCGAGAATGAGTCGCCAGGCGTACGCCTTGACGAGGTAACTGGCCCACAACGGAGTAAGGATCGCCACGACGAGGAGCGGCCGCCACCTGGGCTGCGCGATGCGGGCCGTGTAGAAAGCGACGGGAAAGGCGATCAGGACACACAGCACGGTGACCGCGAGGGCGACGCCGACACTGCGCAGGGCGACCTGCCGGTAGACGTCGGTGGTGAACAGCGCGGTGAAGTTGTCCGTGTTCCAGATCTTCACCACGTTCGAGGTGAAGGCGTCCGTGGTCCAGAACGCGGACAGGAACAGCACGGTGAGCGAGCCGAGGTAGGCCAGGACGAGCCAGGCCAGCGGCGCGGAGAGCAGCAGGGACAGCTGCAGCCGGGGGCGTCGGTGCAGGATCCCGGCGAGCCGCCGGACGGGTCCGGCGGCATGCGCGGTGTCGGTCATCGGCGGGTGACCCTCAGCCCTTGATCTCGGTCCAGGCCTGGACCCACTTGGTGTACGGCACGCACGTGGTGTCCGTACGTCCGTCCACGCACTGCGGGATGGGCGTGGTCCAGAAGTGGACCTGCTTCCAGTACGACTCATCGGCCGCGTGATACGTGGTGCAGTGGTTCTTGTCGGCGGTCTCCGCACACGCCTTGGCATTGGAGGGGGCCTCGCCGAAGTACTCGGCGACCTGGGCGTTCACCTTCGGGGAGACGATCCAGTCCATCCACTTGTAGGCGCAGTTCGGGTGCTTCGCCTTCGCGGAGATCATCCAGGTGTCGGACCAGCCGGTGGCGCCCTCCTTGGGAAGGACGGCCTCGACCGGGACCTTCTCGGCCTGGGCGGTGTTCAGGATGACCTGCCAGCTGGTGCCGACCACGGAGTCACCGCTCTTGAAGGCGGAGACCTCCTTGAGGTAGTCGCTCCAGTACTCGCCGACGTTCGCGTTCTGCTCCTTGAGCAGGGCGACCGCGGCGTCGAACTGCTTCTGGTCCAGGGCGTACGGGTCCTTGATGCCGAGGGACGGCTTGCTCTTCATCAGGTACAGGGCGGCGTCCGCGATGTAGATGGGCGAGTCGTACGCCGTGACCTTCCCCTTGTGCGCCGAGGACTTGTCGAAGACCGCGGACCAGGAGTCGGGTGCCGGGGAGACGTTCTTCGTGTTGTACATCAGGAGATTGGCGCCACGGCCGTGCGGGATGCCGTAGGAGACACCCTTGACCGAGTTCCACTGCTGGCCCTTGAGCCCGGAGAAGACGTCCTTGTAGTTGGGTACCAGCTCGGTGTTGACGGGTGCGGCGTCGCCGGACGCGATCAGGCGCAGCGACGCATCGCCGGAGGCCGAGACCGCGTCGTACTGGCCGGTCTTCATCAGGCTGACCATCTCGTCGGAGGTGCCTGCGGTCTTGGTGTTGACCTGACAGCCGGTCTGCTTCTCGAAGTCGGTGACCCAGTCGACCTTCGGGTCGTTCGAGCCGTCCTCGGCGTACCCGGCCCAGGCGATCAGGTTCACCTGCCCCTCCGTCTTGCCGAGGGACTTCTGCGCGGTGAGCTTCGGCGGGGTGAAGCCGCTGCCGCCGGGCGATGTCCCTGCGGTGTCCGAAGAACCGCAGGCGGTGGCAAGGAGCAGGGCGCCGAGCGCGGCCGCTGCTCGGGACGTTCGGTTCAGACGCACAGGGATCTCCACGGACGGGGGGAAGGGCGGGGAAGGGCGGGGAAGGGTTGTGCGGGTGCGTACGGTCACCGGGCTTCAGGGGCCCGGAGGTTGTGTTGCGCGTGTCCGCGCGGTCACCGGGTCCCAGGGACCCTGAAGTTGTGCCGTTGGTGCCACTGGAGCGTGACCCGGGAGCCGCGGAAGGCGGCGACGTCCTCGGACGAGGTCTCCAGGTTCTGCTGGAGGGCGGTGAGCCGGCCGCCTGCGTCGAGGTCCACCAGGAAGCGGGTGGCGTCCCCCAGGTAGACGACCTCCGCGACGGTGCCGGTGGCACGGGAGTGCCGCGGCTCGTCGGCGAGTGCTGATTCCTTGAGTACGCGGATCTTCTCCGGCCGGATGCTGTACGTCGCCCGGTCGCCCACGACCTGCTCCGCGGCGTCGTCGGTCAGCAGGTTCGACGTACCGACGAAGCCGGCGACGAACGGCGTGGCGGGACGTTCGTATATCTCGGCCGGAGTGCCGACCTGCTCGACGCGCCCCTGGTTGAAGACCGCGATCCGGTCGCTCATCGTCAGCGCCTCCTCCTGGTCGTGGGTGACGAAGACGAAGGTGATGCCGACCTCGCGCTGGATCGCCTTGAGCTCGACCTGCATCTGCTCGCGCAGCTTGAGGTCGAGGGCGCCCAGCGGCTCGTCGAGCAGCAGCACCTTCGGCCGGCCGACCAGGGCGCGGGCCAGCGCCACGCGCTGGCGCTGGCCTCCGGAGAGCTGGGACGGGCGGCGGGTGCCGAAGTCCGCGAGACGTACGCTCGCCAGAGCCTCCCTGGCCTGCTTCAGGCGCTCGGGCTTGGGCACTTTGCGGACCTTGAGGCTGTAGGCGACGTTCTGCTCCACGGTCATGTGCGGGAAGAGCGCGTAGTCCTGGAAGACGGTGTGCACGTCGCGCTCGAAGGGCGCCAGACGGGTGACATCGGAGCCCGCGAGCTCGACGGTTCCGCTGGTGGGGGCCTCGAACCCGGCGATCATCCGGAGCACCGTGGTCTTGCCGGAGCCGGACGGTCCCAGCATCGAGAAGAACTCGCCGTCCGCGATCTCCAGTTCGACTCCGGCCACGGCCTCCGTCCTGCCGAACGTCTTGCGCAGGTTCTGCAGCCGAATGGCCATTCCCTCCATGGGCGGGAACCTTTCTGGTGCTGTCGGGAGTTGGCCGTAAACATATGAAGTCATAGTTCTAATTTCAAGACCCCGCTAAGGTAAAGGCTGTGCCAAGTGGCAAGGTGGTGAGCGTGAACCGAGACAAACCCGGCGCCCGCAGAGTCGTCTTCACACCCGTCGACACCCTGGCCCGCGTGGACGCCGTCGTGCGGCGGCTCGGTGACGCCATCGACCTCGGGCTGCTCGCCGACGGCGAGCAACTCCCCGGCGAGACCGACCTTGCGGCCCAGCTCGGCGTCTCCACCGTGACCCTGCGGGAAGCCCTGATGGCGTTGCGGCAGCAGGGGCTGGTCACCACCCGCAGAGGGCGCGGCGGAGGCAGCTTCGTCACCGTGCCCGACGGCCCCGCGGAGGACCGGCTCCTGGCCCGTCTCGCCGAGTGGAGCACCGAGGAACTCCGCGATCTCGCCGACCACTGGGCGGCCGTGTCCGGGACCGCCGCCCGGCTCGCAGCCCAGCGCACCGAGCCCGATGATCTGCAGCAACTGCGCAGGTCTCTGGGAGAGTTGGTGGACGCCAAGGACTCCGGGGCGCGCAGTCGCATCGTCGGGCGCTTCCATGTCGAGCTGGCCGCGGCCGCCCAGTCCGCCCGGCTGACCAGGGAAGAGGTCACTCTCCAGACCGAACTGGGGGCACTGCTGCGCCTCCCGCTCGGCGAGGACGAGCATCTCAAGGACTCCGTGGATCGTCACCGCGCCGTAATCTCGGCCGTGCATGATGGGGCGGATGACCGTGCCAGGGCCCTGGCCGAACAATGCGTGCAGGCCTCCATGGCGCGCCTGATCGAACTCCGCCTCGGCTCTGCCGACGGTGCGCGCGGTCCACGTCCGAAGGAGGCCCCCGATGGGCAGCAGTCCCCGTCTCGCAAGCGAGGCCGGACCGGTCCTACGTGACGAGATGGCCGTCGCCGACGCGGCCACCCGTGTCCGTGACGCGCTCGAAGGAGTCTTCGACGCCGTGGCCAGGACTGCTGCGGACACCGAGGCGGTGCTCGCCCCGGCCTTCGCGGCCGGCCGCCGTCCGGTCTCGGCCGATCTGGCCGCGCTCCGCCCCGGCCTGCATGCCCGCCTCGCCCGGTACGAACTGGTCTCGGGGCTCGGCTTCGTCGCGGCGCCAGGACTGCTCGACGACGTACCGGCGTGGCTCGAGTGGTGGCAGACCGCCGTGGACGGGGCCGTGCATCCGCTCTTGCTCGACCTGGACCCGGAGCGCTCGCCGTACTCCGACTACACCCACTGGGACTGGTACACCCTGCCCCGCGACACCGGGCAGCGGGCCGTCGCCGGGCCGTACGTCGACTACCTCTGCTCCGACGAATACAGCCTCACCCTCTCCGCACCGGTGACGGTCAAAGGACGCTTCATGGGAGTTACGGCTGCCGACGTCTACCTGCGGCGCTTCGAAGCGGTCGTCATGCCTCTGCTCCAACGCCTGCCGGAACCCGCCCGCCTGGTGAACGCACGCGGCCGGGTCGCCGCCTCCACCGACCCCCACCACCTGGTCGGCTCGCTCACCAAGGACCCGATCTTCGAGACGGTACTGACCGGCCGGACCACTGGCATCGAACACGGCGGACTCCAACTACGGCCCTGCGACGGCGTTCCGCTCCTCCTGGTGACAGCGAGTCCCACCGCGCCACGCTCCGCGTAAGCGCAGGCCGGGCTGGAGCTGCCGGCACCGCTGCTCGAGGACACCCGGCTCGCCCGCTACCAGTCCCTGTACGCCGCCCAGACGGAGCCCGCACGGTCTGCCCGCCGGGGAGCGACCGTCGTTCCGCCGGGTGGTCTGGCGGCGCGCAGGCGGCCGTCCCTATGATTCTGCGCTGACCAGCGCCGTCGCCACCTTCCCGACCCGGCCCGGCATCGCCCCCTTTGCTGCAGAGGACCTGCCCATGCCTTTCCGCCGGATCGCCGCCCTGGCCGCGGTGCCCGTGACCGTACTGCTGCTGGCCTCCTGTGGCAGCAGCAAGGTGCACGGCACCATAACCGAGAAGGAATACAAGCCGGCCCGCACCACGTGGACGACCGAGCCGGTCACGAAGAGGGAGTGCACCACGTCCCGGAGCAACGGCAAGACCAAGAAGTCGTGCCGCACGGTGCGGACCGGTACCCACCGTGTCTCGCACCGGCATCCGGCGTGCTGGCAGATCGAGCTGGACGACGACGCACACGAGCTGTGCATATCCAAGAGCCGGTGGAACAAGGTGCGCGTCGGCGACCGGTGGTGACCCGCTGAGACCGGTGCCGGGGCGCCGGCTCGGTCCGGCTCAGCACTCCTGGCCCAGGAAGCCCCTGAGGCCGTCCAGCAGCTGGGCGACGTCATCCTCGCTCGCATACGGGGCCAGGCCGATCCACAGCCACCTGCTTCGGACGAGCCGGATGGTCCGGAGGTGATCGGCGCCTACTCCCTCGGGCTCCCAGGCCGCTTTGAATGGGCCGACCGCGCTTTCATTACATTGCGCTTTTTATTCATTACGCGTGGCGAAGCGAAATAGAGGGCTCTTTGGTTGGCGCAGGCAATACACCCATGTCCGTTTTGGGGTACTTTGACGCTTCTGTCGCGTGACATGGGCGATATGACGCGCGTCACCATGATGCGACTTAGTAGGGCAAAGAGGCGGTCCCGCGGCCCATTTACGGCCATTTCGGACACCGTTGCCCGTTCCATGTACGTATCTAGATAGTAATGAGGGTCATTGACCGAAACTTAAACCCCGTTTAAGAATTCTTGGCATCCCCACGGAAGAGGTAATTTCCGATGAAAATCTCCGCGATGTCCAAGAAGTTCGCTCACATGACCCAGACCAAGAAGATCTCGCTGGGCATGGCCGCCGCCGGCGCCGCAGTCGTCGCCGGTTCTCTCGTCGGCGCTCCGGCCGCCTCTGCCGCTGCCCCTGCCGCCGCCCCTGCCCAGTCCGGCGGCAGTGTCAGCACCTGGATCAACCAGTCACTGGAGATCATGCGGGCGCAGGGCATCCCGGGCTCCTACCACGGGATCCACCGCAACCTGATGCGCGAGTCGAGCGGCAACCCGAACGCCATCAACAACTGGGACTCGAATGCCGCCAAGGGCATCCCGTCCAAGGGTCTGCTCCAGGTCATAGACCCGACCTTCAAGGCGTACCACGTCCCCGGCACCTCGTGGAACATCTACGACCCGGTCGCCAACATCACCGCCGCCTGCAACTACGCGGCCCACCGCTACGGCTCGATCGACAACGTCAACTCGGCCTACTGATCAGCTTGCGATGAAGCCGGTCTCGACGGCCACCGAGTCGGCCCGGTCCGGGCCGACCTGCTGCAAAAGGCGTACGGGATGGGCCCGGTAAAGCGAAATGGGGTCCGGTCATAAGACCGGACCCCTCTCGCTTTTCCCCTCCGTCGGAGCTTCCCGATCCCCCCGGATCCCTCCCCCGGAAGCTTCCGACGCAAGGTACGACCCGTCAGGGGGCAGAAGGGTTGCATCCCTTTGCGATGTCTTTGCCCAGCCGATTCGAACCCGCTCTCAGCAGGCGTGCTCGGCGTACCGCGCCGCAACCTCCGCGAGGACTTCGGCGCCGTCGCGCGCCCACAGGTCCTCGTTGAAGATCTCCACCTCGATCGGTCCGTCGAAGCCGGTGGCCTCGACCATTCCGCGGAATGCGCGGAAGTCGACGCTCCCGTCGCCGAGTTGCCCCCGCCCGACGAGTACGCCCGCCGGGAGCGGGGTGATCCAGTCCGCCAGCTGGAACGAGTGGATACGGCCGCCCTCCCCGGCCCTCGCGATCTGTGCGGCCGCCTGGTCGTCCCACCAGATGTGGTACGTGTCGACGACCACGCCGACCTGCTCCGCCGGGAATCGCTCCGCGATGTCCAGGGCCTGGGACAGGGTGGAGACGACGCAGCGGTCCGAGGCGAACATCGGGTGCAGCGGTTCGATCGCCAGGCGTACGCCGCGTTCCTGCGCGTACGGTCCCAGCTCGGCGAGCGCTTCCGCGATGCGTTCGCGGGCGCCGTGGAGATCGCGGCTGCCGGGCGGGAGGCCGCCGGAGACCAGGACCAGGGTGCCGGTGGACAGGGCCGCCGCCTCGTCGATCGCGGCGCGGTTGTCGTCCAGGGCACGCGCCCGTTCGGCCGGGTCGAGCGCGGTGAAGAAGCCGCCCCGGCAGAGGCTGGTGACGGTCAGGCCCGCGTCCTTCAGGAGCTGCGCGGTGCGCTCGATTCCGTACTCCTGGACAGGTGACCGCCACAGGCCGACCTTGTCGATGCCCGCCTTGACGCAGCCCTCGGTGAGCTCGGGCAGCGACCACTGCTTGATGGTCTCCTGGTTGATGCTGAGGCGCGACAGGTCCGTCACCGGGCACCTCCGTGGACCGTGAGCAGGGCGCGCATCCGGGATTCGGCCAGCTCCGGGTCGGGGAACAGGCCCAGCCGGTCGGCGAGTTCGTACGCCTTCGCCAGGTGGGGCAGTGAGCGGGCGGACTGGAGGCCGCCGACCATCGTGAAGTGGTCCTGGTGGCCGGCCAGCCACGCGAGGAGGACCACGCCCGTCTTGTAGAAGCGGGTGGGAGCCTGGAAGAGGTGCCGGGACAGCTCGACCGTGGGGTCGAGGAGTTCGCGGAAGCCCTTCACGTCCCCGGTGTCCAGGACGCGTACGGCGTGGGCGGCCAGCGGGCCGAGCGGGTCGAAGATGCCGAGCAGGGCGTGGCTGAAGCCCCGGTCGTCGCCCGCGATCAGCTCGGGGTAGTTGAAGTCGTCGCCGGTGTAGCAGCGGACCTCGCCGGGAAGGCGGCGGCGTACGTCGATCTCGCGCTCGGCGTCGAGGAGCGAGATCTTGATGCCGTCGACCTTGTCGGGGTGTTCGGCGATGACCTTCAGGAAGGTGTCGGTGGCGGCGTCGAGGTCCGACGAGCCCCAGTAGCCCTCCAGCGCGGGGTCGAACATCGGGCCGAGCCAGTGCAGGACGACCGGCTCCGAGGCCTGGCGCAGCAGGTGTGCGTACGTCTCCCGGTAGTCCTCGGGGCCGTTCGCCGCGGCGGCGAGCGCACGGGACGCCATCAGGACGGCCTGGGCACCACTCTCCTCGACGAGGGTGAGCTGCTCCTCGTACGCGGCCTTCACCTCGGCGAGCGTGGCGGGCCCTGCGGGGAGCTGGTCGGTGCCGACGCCGCACGCGAGGCGGCCGCCGACCGCCTTCGCCTCGGCGGCGGAGCGGCAGATGAGCTCGGCGGCGCCGGACCAGTCCAGGCCCATGCCGCGCTGAGCGGTGTCCATGGCTTCGGCGACGCCGAGGCCGTGCGACCACAGGTGGCGGCGGAAGGCGAGGGTGGCGTCCCAGTCGACGGCCGCGGGGTCGTCGGGGCTGATGTCGGCGTACGGGTCGGCAACGACATGGGCGGCGGAGAAGACCGTGCGGGAGGCGAGCGGAGCCCCGGCCGGTGCGAGGTCGAGCGGGGTGGTGCGGGGTTCGTACGGGCCCTGCGGGAGATGGATCGTCACAGCGTCAGCTCCGGTACGTCCAGGCGTCGGCCCTCGGCGGAGGACTTGAGCCCGAGCTCGGCGAGCTGGACACCGCGGGCGCCGGCCATCAGGTCCCAGGTGTACGGCTCGTCGAGCACGACGTGGCGCAGGAAGAGCTCCCACTGGGCCTTGAAGCCGTTGTCGAAGACGGCGTTGTCGGGGACTTCCTGCCACTGGTCGCGGAACGACTCGGTGACCGGGAGGTCGGGGTTCCAGACCGGCTTGGGGGTGGCCGAGCGGTGCTGGACGCGGCAGTTGCGCAGCCCGGCAACGGCGGAGCCGTGCGTTCCGTCGACCTGGAACTCGACGAGTTCGTCGCGGTTGACGCGGACGGTCCAGGAGGAGTTGATCTGGGCGACGGCGCCACCGGCCAGCTGGAAGATGCCGTAGGCGGCGTCGTCGGCGGTGGCGGCGTACGGCTTGCCCTGCTCGTCCCAGCGCCGCGGGATGTGCGTCCGGACGTGCGCCTGAACGGTCTCGACCTGGCCGAACAGCTCGTGGAGCACATACTCCCAGTGCGGGAACATGTCGACGACGATGCCGCCGCCGTCCTCGGCACGGTAGTTCCAGGAGGGGCGCTGGGCCTCCTGCCAGTCGCCTTCGAAGACCCAGTAGCCGAACTCGCCGCGCACGGAAAGGATCTCGCCGAAGAAACCGCCGTCGATGAGGCGCTTCAGCTTCAGCAGGCCCGGCAGGAAGATCTTGTCCTGGACGACGCCGTGCTTGATCCCGGCGTCCTCGGCGAGGCGGGCCAGCTCCAGGGCGCCCTCGACGTCCGTCGCGGTGGGCTTCTCGGTGTAGATGTGCTTGCCCGCGGCGATCGCCTTCTTGACCGCTTCCACGCGGGCCGAGGTGACCTGGGCGTCGAAGTAGATGTCGATGCGCTCGTCCGCGAGGACCGCGTCGAGGTCGGTCGACCACTCGGTCAGACCGTGCCGGCCGGCGAGTTCCTCCAGCGCGTGGGCGCGGCGGCCGACGAGGACGGGTTCGGGCCACAGCACCTCGCCGTCGCCGAGGTCGAGGCCGCCCTGCTCGCGGATCGCGAGGATCGAGCGCACCAGGTGCTGCCGGTATCCCATGCGACCCGTGACGCCGTTCATGGCGATGCGCACTGTCCTGCGTGTCACGAAATTCCCCCCATACAGCCGTAGCAAGCGCTTTCTATGCGGTATGACGCTAGCCTGCCGACAGCGGCCCGGACAAGAGGGCTCCGTCCAAAACCCTCGGAGGAAGCGATGACAGTCACCCTCGCGGACGTGGCGGCTCGCGCCCGGGTGTCGCCCGCCACCGTGTCGCGTGTGCTCAACGGCAACTACCCGGTGGCGGCGTCCACCCGGGAGCGGGTGCTGCGCGCGGTGGACGACCTGGACTACGTACTCAACGGACCGGCCAGCTCGCTCGCCGCCGCCACGTCCGACCTGGTCGGCATCCTGGTCAACGACATCGCCGACCCGTTCTTCGGGATCATGGCCGGGGCGGCGCAGAGCGAGATCGGCGGGCCGGGCGACGGCTCCGGGCGGGCCGGCGGCGAGAAGCTCGCCGTTGTCTGCAACACCGGCGGCTCCCCCGCACGCGAACTCACCTACCTCACCCTGCTCCAGCGCCAGCGCGCCGCGGCCGTCGTTCTCACCGGCGGCGCGGTGGAGGACCCGGCGCACCAGGCGGCGATGGCGGCGAAGCTGGCGAAACTCGCGGACGCCGGGACCAGGGTGGTGCTGTGCGGGCGACCCCCGCTGCCCGAGGGCGAAGCGGTCGTGGCGGCGCTCGCCTTCGACAACCGGGGCGGCGGCCGGCGCCTCACCGAGCATCTGCTGACGCTCGGCCACCGGCGGATCGGCTATGTCGCGGGCCCGGTGGAGCGGACGACGACGCGCCACCGGCTGGAAGGGCACCGCGACGCGATGGCGGCGGCGGGCCTGTACGGGGACGACACGACCCCGGAAGGACGCCTGGCACATGCCCGGGACGAGGACCGTCTCACCGTGCACGGCCCGTACGACCGCCGGTCAGGTTACGACGCGACGCTCGAACTCCTGCGCCGCGAACCGGAGATGACGGCGATCGTCGCCGCCAACGACACCGTGGCCCTGGGCGCGAGCGCGGCGATCCGGGACCGCGGTCTGCGTATCCCCGAGGACATCTCCGTGGCCGGTTTCGACGACCTGCCGTTCTCGGTGGACGCGGTCCCGGCCCTGACGACCGTACGGCTGCCGCTGTTCGATGCGGGGGCGCGGGCCGGCCGGCTGGCGATGGGCAGGGAGACACCGCCACCCGGAGGCATCGCGACGATCGCGGCGGAGCTGATGGTGCGGGGGTCGACGGCGCCGCCGCGGAAGTGACGCGGCCGGGTTCCGCGCCCCGGTCCGGGGTACGCGTACCGCGCGCCATGGGCCGATGATGTGCGGGCCGCTGTCCGGTCCGTACGGCGCAGGGGCAGGTACCGACGGAAGGAACACACGTGAAGCTCGCCTTCTCGACCCTCGGAGTACCGGGGATGCCGATCGCCGACGTCATCCGGCTCGCCGTCGACCACGGCTACCAGGGGGTGGAGCTGCGCGCCCACCCCGAGGAGCCGGTGCACCCGGGGCTCTCCTCGGCCGAACGTGCCGACGTGGCCGAGGAGTTCAAGAAGGGCGGCGTCGAGATCCTGACCGTCGCCGGGTACGTCCGGGTCGCCGCCGAGGGGGACGACCAGCCGGTGCTGGACGAGCTCGCCGGGCTGGTGGAGCTGGCGCGGGATCTGGGCGCCGCCCACGTCCGGGTCTTCCCCGGTGGCGGTGGGCTGGACCCGGAGGTGGCCGATGCGAACGCCGCCCGCCGGCTGGGCGCCGCCGCCCCCTACGCCGCCGGCCTGGGCGTACGGATCCTGCTGGAGACCCATGACTCGCACCGGGCCGGTGCCGATGTGGCCCGGATCGCCGGGACGGTCGGACACCGGCAGGTCGGTGCGCTGTGGGACATCATGCACACCTGGCTGGCGGGCGAGGAGCCGGTCGCGAGCCATGCGGTGCTCGCCCCGCACCTGGGATACGTCCAGGTGAAGGACGTCGCGTCGGCGGACGATGTCACTCCGCTGCCCCTCGGCGCCGGGGTGCTGCCGCTGGGTGCCTGCCTGGACATGCTGGACGCGGACAGCTGGGTCTGCTGGGAGTACGAGAAGCGCTGGCACCCGGGCGCGGCCGAGCTGCCGGGACTGCTGAGCGCGGGGCGCGAGCACCTGCTCCGCCTGGGCGCGCCCAAGCAGTAGGGGCCGGCCCGGGTTCAGGCGCGCGCGGGCTGCCGTTCCGGCGTCTCCGCCGCCGCGGCCCGCGGCCGTCGCGTCCCCGCCAGCGATGTCAGCGCCACCCCGCCCACCAGCAGCGCCGCGGCGCACCACCGCAGCGGGCTCACCGACTCGCCGAGGAACAGCGCGGCCGAGGACATCCCGAAGACCGGGACGAGCAGGGTGAACGGGGCCACGGACGACGCCGGGTGGTGGCGCAGCAGGAAACCCCACGCCCCGAAGCCGAAGACCGTGGTGATCCAGGCGACGTAGACGATGATGCCGACGCCGCTCCAGTCCAGTGCGGCCAGCGCGTCGGCGTCGCGGTCCCAGCCCTCGAAGAGGAGGGAGAGACCGAGCAGCGGCAGGACGGGCACGGTCGAGACCCACGCCATGAAGTTGAGGGAGTCCGGCGGGGCGGCCTTGCGGGTCAGGACGTTCGACACGCCCCAGCAGGCCGCCGCCACGATCACCAGCACGAAGGCGAGCACGGGGCCGCTCGCGCCCTCGTCCACCGCCGCGACCCCGATACCGACCAGCGCGATCCCCATCCCCAACACTCGTACTCCGCCCGGCCGTTCGCCGAGCGCCACGGCCGCGAAGAGGGCCGTGAAGACCGCCTGGACCTGAAGCACCAGGGAGGAGAGCCCGGCGGGCATCCCCCGGTCCATGCCGATGAAGAGCAGCCCGAACTTCGCCACTCCGAGGACGAGTCCGACGCCCACGATCCACTTCCACGCGACCTTGGGCCGCCCGACGAAGAAGACCGCGGGCAGCGCCGCGACCAGGAAACGGAGGGCGGAGAAGAGCAGCGGCGGGAAGTGCCCGAGGCCGACCTCGATGACGACGAAATTGACACCCCAGACGGCAGCCACCAGGGCGGCCAGGGCGATGTGGAGGGGACGCATGGAGCGAGGATCGCCCACCGGGACCATGTAGCACCAGCGCGGATTTCTTCATGATGAAATTGAGCGTTGCTAATGAATCAGAAAGGTCCGGGAGGTTCCGGTGCTCGATCTTTCCCGGCTGCGCGCACTGCACGCCATCTCCGTCCACGGGTCCGTGGCGGGCGCCGCCGCCGCGCTCGGCTACACCCCGTCGGCGGTCTCCCAGCAGATCACGAAGCTGGAGCGGGAGACCCGCACGACGCTGCTGGAGCGGCGCGGGCGCGGTGTCGCGCTCACCGAGGAGGCACTCCATCTCGCCGCCACCGCCCAGCAGTTGCTGGCGATCGTGGAGCGCGCCGAGACGACGCTGGAGGAGCGCCGGGGGCTGCCGACGGGGCGGCTGTCGATCGGCGCCTTCGCGTCCGCGGCGCGCGGTCTGCTGCCCGGCGTGCTGGCCGAGCTGGACCGGGAGCACCCCGCCCTGGACGTGCGGCTGACCGAGGTCGACCCTCATCTGTCGGTCGATCTGGTGGCCAAGGGCGTGATCGATCTCGCCGTCGCGCACGACTGGGACATCGCACCGTTGCCCGCCCCCGAGGGCATCGCGCAGGCGGTGATCGGTGACGACCGGTGCGATCTGCTGGTGCCCCAGGGGCATCGCCTCGCCGGGCGGGACGCGGTGCGGCGCGAGGAGCTGGCGAAGGAGCGGTGGATCTGCCAGCCGCCGGGGACGGTCTGTCACGACTGGCTCGTACGGACGCTGCGGGCGGCGGGCTACGAGCCGGACATCCGGCACCAGGCGGAGGAGAACCACACCCAACTGGCGCTGCTCGCCGCCGGTCTCGGGGTCGCGATGATCCCGCGGCTGGGGCGGGGACCGCTGCCGGCGGGAGTGGTGGCGGTGCCGCTGGACCCCGTACCGGTGCGGCGGCTGTACGCGTTGTGGCGCACGGAGGCGGCCCGGCGGCCCGCGATCACGGTGGCGGTGGGGGCGCTTCTGGCGCGGGGGGCTGTGGTGGGGCTGACGTAGGGGGTGGTGGGTTGCGCGGCCTGCGGCCGCGCTTTGTCCTCAATCTCCCCCATAGTCTTAAGGGCATGGGAGGGACGCCCTCGACGGGACTGATGGTTGCCGAGCCGATTATCGGACCACCCCCTTGACTGGAAGTTACTTTCTAGATATTCGTGCCCTTTGGAAGTTACTTTCACCGCCCCCCTCTCCCCTGAGTACGGCCGAAGGAGCTCACGTGCACCACCGCACCTCCAGACGCACCCTCCTCACCGCCACCGCCGTGACCGCCGCAGCGGTTGCGACCGGTGCGGTCTCCGCCCCCGGGGCATTCGCCGCCTCCGCAGCCTCCTCCGCCTCCACCACCGAGCGCCTCAAGCAGCTCATCTCCCGGATGAGCCTGGAGGAGAAGGTCGGCCAGCTCTTCGTGATGCGGGTGTACGGGCACTCCGCCACCGAGCCCGACCAGGCCGACATCAACGCGAACATGGCCGAGATCGGGGTCCGTACCGCCGCCGAGATGATCGCCAAGTACCACGTCGGCGGCATCATCTACTTCGCCTGGGCGCACAACACCCGCGACCCGCACCAGATCGCCGACCTCTCCAACGGCATCCAGCGCGCCGGTCTCGCCGGTCCCACGCCTCTGCCGCTCCTGATCTCCACCGACCAGGAACACGGCATCGTCTGCCGCGTCGGCGAGCCCGCCACGCTGATGCCGGGTGCGATGGCGCTCGGTGCGGGCGGTTCGCGTTCCGACGCACGCCGGGCCGGGCAGATCGCGGGCGCCGAGCTCGCCGCGATCGGCATCAACCAGAACTACGCCCCGGACTCCGACGTCAACGTCAACCCGGCCAACCCGGTGATCGGCGTACGGTCCTTCGGCGCCGATCCGCAGGCCGTGGCCGGGATGGTCGCCGCACAGGTGAAGGGGTATCAGAGCGCCGGGATCGCCTCGACGGCCAAGCACTTCCCGGGCCACGGCGACACCAACACCGACAGCCACTCCGGTCTGCCCTACATCCACCACTCCCGCGACCAGTGGGACGAGCTGGACGCGCCGCCGTTCCGCGCCGCGATCGCCGCGGGCATCGACGCGATCATGACCGCGCACATCGTCGTCCCCGCGCTCGACGCCGCCGAGGACCCGGCGACCCTGTCCCGGCCGATCCTCACCGGCATCCTGCGCGAGGAGCTCGGTTACGACGGTGTCGTGGTCACCGACTCGCTCGGCATGGAGGGGGTGCGCACGAAGTACGGCGACGACCGCGTGCCCGTCCTCGCCCTGCAGGCGGGTGTGGACCAGCTGCTGAACCCGCCGAGCCTCGACGTCTCCTGGAACGCCGTTCTGGCGGCCGTGAAGAGCGGCGAGATCAGCGAGGCCAGGATCGAGGAATCGATCCTGCGCATCCTGCGGCTGAAGGCGAAGCTGGGGCTGTTCGACGACCCGTTCGTCAGCCACCAGGGCGTGGACCGTGCCGTCGGCACCCGGTCGCACCTCGCCGCCGCCGACCGGATCGCCGAGCACACCACCACGCTGCTGGCCAACACCGGTGCGGTGCTGCCGCTGTCCCGCCGCTCCCACAAGAACCTCCTCGTGGTCGGCGCCGATCCCGCCTCCCCGTCCGGCACCACCGGACCGCCGACCACCACCCTCGCCGGCGCCTTCACCGAACTGGGGTATGCGGCGACCGCGCTGTCCACCGGCACCGCGCCCACCCAGGCGAAGATCGCCGAGGCGGTGGCGGCCGCGCAGGGCAAGGACGCGGTGATCGTGGGGACGTACAACGTCTCGGCGACCAGCTCCCAGCGCACCCTGGTCAGCGCCCTCGTGGCGACCGGCGTCCCGGTGATCACGATCGCGATCCGGAACCCGTACGACATCGCCCGGCTGCCCGCCCACGCGGCGAGCCTGGCCGCATACTCCTGGACGGATGTCGAACTGCGCGCCGCGGCCCGGGTGATCGCGGGCCGCGCCGAACCGGAGGGCCGACTGCCGGTGCCGGTGCAGCGGGCGGACGATCCGACGCAGGTGCTGTACCCGGTCGGCTACGGCCTGACGTACTGACCTGACGGGCTACGCGCGCGTGCCGGGTCCGAACCGCATGGTTCGGACCCGGCACGCATCACACCGTGCCGGCCTTTTACGGCCGCAGCGCGGGGCCCTGCCTGCGCTCGCTCGTCACGTCCCGCTTGTCGAGCCGCGCATCGTACGGCGCGAGCGGCTTCGCCTTGGCCGGGTCCGACTGCACGGCGGCCGGGGCAACACCCGCCCAGCGCAGGATGTCGGCGGTCGCCTGCGCCTGCTCGTCGGCGGCGAGACCGGCCACCTTGGAACCGTGGTTGCCGCCGGCCACCGTGTAGACGTAGCTGTCATGGGCGCCCCTGCCAAGGCGGAAGGGCTCCGCACCCCACGGGTCGTTCTCCCCGTACACCCACATCATCCGGGTGGCGTTGTGCTTCACCCAGGTGTCGACGTCCCGCATCGCCGACGGCTGGAACGTCATCGGGATGGAGCTCGGCACGAAGTCGCGCGGGGGCTGGTACCCGTAGCGGCTGAGATTGCCGAGCCACGGCTGCTTGATGTCCGGCGAACCGAGCTGGGTGCCCGCCTGGTAGTAGTACGGCGTGTACGTGTTCAGGCCCTGGTCCGCGTAGGCGGAGAAGCCCGAGATGTTGTCGATCGAGTCCCAGATCGCCTGGTCGGGTGCAGTCTTGGCGTCGGCGGGGATGGTGTCGCAGTCGGCGAGCAGGCTGTACTGCCAGTACGCCCAGACGTAGTCCATGACAACGGCTTCGTACGCCTTGTCGAGCGATCCGACGGTGTTGAAGGTGTAGCCGTTCGTGTCGGCGTACTCCTTGTACTTCTTCTCCAGCGGCTCGCGGCGGATCAGCGCCTCGCGCTGCACACCCTCGAGCCGGTCGCGGCACTCCTTCGTGCCGACGTTCTCGAAGAACCGGTCGTACGCCGAATCCTCCTTGTTGACCACGTCGTTCGGCGCGACGTACGCGACGACGCCGTCCATGTCCTTCGGGTAGAAGCGCTCGAAGTACGTGGCGGTCATGCCGCCCTTGGAACCGCCGGTGCTCAGCCAGTTCTCGGAGTAGATCTGCTTCAGCGCGGTGAAGACGCGGTGCTGGTCGCTGGCTGCCTGCCAGATGTCGAGCTTCGACCAGTCGGCGGGGGCGGGGCGGGACGGGGTGAAGAAGCGGTACTCCAGCGAGACCTGGTTGCCGTCGATGATCCGGGTCGGCTCGGAGCGGCTGGGGTTCGTGGAGACGTTGTACCCGCTGGTGTAGAAGACCGTCGGGCGCGACGTGTCCTTGTGCAGCAGGGTGATGCGCTGCTGGAACGTGCCCTTGGACGGGTGCCGGTGGTCGATCGGCTGCGTGTAGTTGAGAACGAAGTAGCGGTAGCCCGCGTACGGCTTCTCCTCGATCAGACTCATCCCGGGTATCGCCAGGATGCGGTCCTTGATGTCCGCGGTCGCATCGGCGGACCGGTCGGACCCGGCGGACCGGATCGCGGTCGCGTCCGCGGCACTGGCCGCACCGACCGAGGCACCCGTCGCGCTCACCGTGCCTATGAGCACCGCGAGCGAAAGGAAACCTCTGAGCGCCTTGCGCATGCACCCTCCCGGGGGAATTCACCTGGATTCACAAGATTCATCGCGAATCTAGCGGTGTAACACCCGGCTGAACAGCCCCTCCTGCCACATCGTCAGAAATATCAGCAGAGTATCCAGCCCGTGGCGCCGGATTTTCCGGCGACCGAACCCGCGGCCCGGACACATCGGTGCAGTGCGTAAACGGTCACCCGGCCGGTCTGCTTGGTGAACCTGCCGCGGTCGGTGACGGGCCGGCCGCCGCGCGCCTGGATCATGACGGACATCTCGCGGCGCGGGCCCGACTTCTTCGCGACCGTGATCGCGCAGGCGTAGGAGCGGCTCCTGAAGACGCGCACCTCGCCCGTGGAGAACGTCACTGTCTTCGCGAGCCGTCCGCCGCAGGACGATGCGGCGTCGGCGCTGCCCGCCCCGGGACCGCCGAGCACCAGCCCGACGGCGGTCACCAGTGCCAGTACGAACACCTGGACCAGCACCCGTCGTCCGGTGCCGCCGTCTCCGGCGGTTTCCCCACTCCTGTTTCCCAGCAGTTCCCTCACCCCATCGAACACTCTCGCCCCTGCCCGGCTCATACGCGTACATGCGTACGACGCGAAGGGCCATCCGAAGGTTGCATGCGGCCCGCTCCACATCCCGCGCAACCGAACCTCCACACCATGGGTCCCATAGGGCAGAGTCATACGAAAGGTAGGAACTTTCGTGATTCAACTCCGCAATGCGTCCAGCCCGCGCGGCCGCCGCACCGCCGGCCGCACCCTTCTCGTGACCGCTCTCCTCGCCGCCGCCTCCGTGGTCCCGGCCGCCGCTGCCGCGCCGCAGGTGCGACGCGGAGCGTCGTCGACCGACGACAACGCCGCCAGGCGCCGCCCATCGGCACGCGACGCCGCCCCACCTATGTGCGCGGCCTCTCAGACTCCCGCCGGCTCGTCCTCCCCGATGAAGGTGCGCCACAGCACGGCGTAATGCCCTTCCCCGGCGAGGAGTTCGTCATGCGTGCCGTCCTCGACGACCCGGCCGTGGTCCATCACCACGACCCGGTCGGCGCGGGCGGCCGTGGTCAGCCGGTGGGCGACGACGAGGGTGGTGCGCCGGCCGGTCAGCCGGTCGGTCGCCTGGTTGACCAGGGCCTCGCTGGCGAGGTCCAGAGAGGCGGTCGCCTCGTCGAGCAGCAGGATGTCGGGGTCGACGAGTTCGGCGCGGGCGAGTGCGATCAGCTGGCGCTGGCCGGCCGAGAGGTTGCGGCCCCGCTCGGCGACCTCGTGCAGATAGCCGCCGTCCAGCGTGGCGATCATGTCATGGGCTCCGACCGCCCGGGCCGCCGCCTCCACCTGTGCGTCGGTGGCATCGGGCCGCCCGTACGCGATGGCGTCCCGGACCGTACCCGCGAAGAGGTACGCCTCCTGCGGTACGACTCCGAGCCGGTGCCGGTACGCGGTGAGGTCGAGGCGGCGCAGATCGGTGCCGTCCGCCGTGACCCGCCCGCCCGTCGGGTCGTAGAACCGGGCAACGAGCTTGACCAGGGTGGACTTCCCGGCGCCGGTCTCCCCGACGAACGCGACGGTCTGCCCGGCCGGGATCCGCAGGGTGATGCCGGTGAGTGCCTCGTCGTCGCCGGAGCCGTACGCGAAGGTCACGTCCTCGAACGCGATCTCGCCGCGCAGCGACAGCACGTCCAGCGGCTCCTGGGAGTCGGCGGTGGAGGTCGGCTCCCGGAGGAGTTCCTGGATGCGGCCGAGGGAGACCGTGGCCTGCTGGTAGCCGTCGAAGACCTGCGAGAGCTGCTGCACGGGCGCGAAGAACAGGTCGATGTAGAGGAGATACGCCACGAGGGCGCCGGTGGTGAGCGTGCCGTTGTCGACGCGGCCCGCGCCGACGATCAGTACGGCGGCCGCGGCCACCGACGACAGCAGCTGTACGAACGGGAAGTAGACCGAGATCAGCCACTGGCCGCGCACCCGGGCCTCGCGGTAGTGGTCGCTGCGGTCGGCGAACCGTTCGGCGCCGTCCTTCTCGCGGCGGAACGCCTGCACGATCCGGAGCCCGGAGACGGACTCCTGGAGGTCGGCGTTGACGACGCTGATCCGCTCCCGGGCCAGCTCGTACGCCTTGACGCTCTTGCGGCGGAAGAAGAACGTACCGATGACCAGCACCGGCAGGGTCGCGAAGACGACGAGCGCCAGCTGAACGTCGAGGACGAGCAGCGCGCCCATGATGCCGAAGAATGTGACAACGGAGACGAAGGCCGTGACCAGACCCGTCTGCAGGAACGTGGACAGCGCGTCCACGTCCGTCGTCATCCGGGTCATGATGCGGCCGGTGAGCTCGCGCTCGTAGTAGTCGAGACCGAGCCGCTGGAGCTGCGCGAAGATCTTCAGCCGGAGTGAGTAGAGCACCCGCTCTCCGGTGCGGCCCGTCATCCGGGTCTCGCCGATCTGCGCCGCCCACTGCACCAGCACGACGAGCAGGGCGAGCGCGGACGCCGCCCAGACCGCACCGAGTGCCATCTGCGTGACGCCCTGGTCGATGCCGTGCCGGATCAGTACGGGCAGGAGCAGGCTCATGCCCGCGTCGACGGCGACGAGCGCCAGGCTGACCGTCAGCGGAAGCCCGAAGCCGTGCAGCAGCCGGCGCAGCCCGTACGACTCCTCACGCCGGACGGCGCGTGCCTCGTCGATCTCGGGGGTGTCGGTGGCCGGGGGAAGCGCCTCGACCTGGGCGAGCAGCTCGGGCGTGGCGGGCATGCCGGCCGCGCCGGTGTCGCGGGGCTCCTCCTTGCGGACCCAGAGTCCGGGGCTGATGCCGCGCTCGGCGTCGAAATCGGCTTCCAGCTCCTCCTGGAGCGCCCGGTCGTCCTCGACGGCCGTGTCGGCCATCACCGGCTGGTGGCCCGGGGAGGTGCCGCCCAGCTCGTCCGGGTCGGTGAGCAGACGCCGGTAGAGGGCGGAGCGGCGCTCCAGCTCCTCGTGCGTGCCGATGTCGGCGAGTCGGCCCTTTTCGAGTACGGCGATGCGGTCGGCGAGGCCGAGGGTGGAGCGGCGGTGGGCGATGAGGAGGGTCGTCCGCCCCTCCATGACCTGGGCGAGTGCCTCGTGGATCTCGTGCTCGACGCGGGCGTCGACGGCGGATGTGGCGTCGTCGAGGAGGAGCAGCCGGGGGTCGGTGAGGATGGCGCGGGCGAGTGCGACGCGCTGGCGCTGGCCGCCGGAGAGGGTGAGCCCGTGCTCACCGACCTTGGTGTCGTAGCCGTTCGGCAGATCGGCGATGAACCGGTCCGCCTGGGCGGCGCGGGCGGCCTGCTCGATCTGTTCCTGGGTGGCGTCCGGGTGCCCGTAGGCGATGTTGGCGCGGACCGTGTCGGAGAAGAGGAAGCTGTCCTCCGGTACGAGGCCGATGGCGGCCCGCAGCGAGTCCTGGGTGAGCTCCCGGACGTCGTGGCCGCCGACCAGGACGGCGCCGTGCGCCACGTCGTAGAAGCGGGGCAGGAGGAGGGAGACGGTGGACTTCCCGCTGCCGGAGGCGCCGACGACGGCGACGGTCTCGCCGGGCTCGATGGTCAGCGAGAACCCGTCGAGGACCGGCCGCTCGGGGTCATACCCGAACCGCACGTCGTCGAACTCGACGCTCGCCGGGGCGTCGGCAGGGAGCTCCACCGTGCCGTCCTTCATGGTCGGCTCGGTGTCGATCAGTTCGATGACGCGCTCCACACCGGCGCGGGCCTGCTGACCGACGGTGAGGACCATGGCGAGCATCCGGACCGGCCCGACGAGCTGGGCGAGGTAGGTCGAGAAGGCGACGAACGTACCGAGGGTGATCTCGCCGCGGGTGGCGAGCCAGCCGCCGAGCGCCAGCATCGCGACCTGGCCGAGCGCGGGGACGGCCTGGAGGGCGGGGGTGTACCTGGAGTTCAGCCGGATCGTGCGCAGCCGCCCGGCGAACAGCTTCCGCCCGACCTCGCGCAGCTTCCCGGTCTCCTGCTCCTCCTGCCCGAACCCCTTGACGACCCGGACCCCGGAGACGGCCCCGTCGACGACTCCGGCGACGGCGGCGGCCTGCCCCTGGGCGTACCAGGTGGCGGGGAAGAGCCGGGAGCGGGAGCGGCGGGCGATGAACCAGAGCCCGGGGGCGACGGCGATCGCGACCAGGGTCAGCAGCGGCGAGAGCCACGCCATGATCACCAGGGAGATGAGGAACAGCAGCACGTTCCCGATCGTCATCGGGAGCATGAACAGCAGCCCCTGGATCAGCTGCAGGTCGCTGGTGGCACGCCCGACGACCTGCCCGGTGGACAGCTCGTCCTGCTGCTTCCCGTCGAGCCGGGTGAGCGTCCGGTACATGTCGGTGCGCAGATCGTGCTGTACGTCGAGGGCGAGCCGGCCGCCGTAGTAGCGGCGGATGTACGTCGATATGTACACCAGCACGGCGGTGGCGATCAGGAGGCCGGTCCAGACGCCGAGGGAACGGGTGTGGTTGCCGACGACATCGTCGATGATCACCTTGGTGATCAGCGGGACGACTGCCAGCACGGCCATCCCTGCGAGCGACGAACCGAGCGCCAGCAGGACATTGCGCCGGTAGCGCCATGCGTAACCGCCCAGCCGCCGCGCCCAGCCCTGCTGTGCTGCGTCCGTGTCCCCGTCCGTCACTGGTGCCTCCCGTTCGACCTGGTCTACCGGAAGGCACCAACGCGATCAGCTGCGGATTTCATCCCGCCGTTACAAAGACGGTCCCATCGGAGTAGGACCGGCGTACGTCGTCCGACGGAGCGCACCTGGGGGTGGGGGGCGCGGCTCGGGGGCACCCTACGAACTGGGCGTCGCCGTCAGCATCGGCACGGCGGGGGCCTCCGGCACCGCCGGGACCGCCTCCTGCGGCATGGCCGGCGGGGCGACGGTCGTCCCGGTCACGGCGGCCGGATTCAGGTCCTTGTGGATGGCGCGGGCGACGGCCTGGATGGTGTTGATGCCCTCGTTCATCGTCTTGTTGTCCTGCGTGAGCACGGTGATGCCGTAGTCGTGCCCCTTCCCGGTGAACGCACCGATGCTGTGCACCCGCCAGCCGTGCGTGGCACGCGGCAGCCAGCCGTTCTTGACCTGGACGGTCACCCCGGACGGGGCTCCGGCGGGCGTTCCCCAGCGCTGCGAGGAGATGACCTTGCGCATCAGGCCGAGTTCGTACGCACGCGCGTTGTCGCTGAGTACGGAGTTCTTGGCGGTCAGCAGCGTCAGCAGCCGCAGCTCGTCCTGCGCGGTGATCTGGGTCAGCCCCCAGTAGCCACCGGAGCCGGGCACGGTGTGCGTCATGCCCGCGGCCTTCAGGAACGCCTTCACCTTGGTCACGCCGAGCTGCTTCCACAGGCTGGTGGTCGCGTTGTTGTCGGACTTGGTGATCATGGCGGTGGCGAGGTTGATCTCGCGCTGGGTGAGATAGCGATTGTGCTTCTTGTTGTCCCAGAGCAGCGTCGCGAGGACGGTCGCCTTCACGACGCTCGCGGAGTCGTACGTGCTCGTGGACCGCATCGTGCAGGACGTCTTGGTGGTCCGGTCGTAGAGCGCGATCGCCGTGGTCGAGTTGCGCCCCTTGAGCGCGGCGGTGATGTCGGTCGACAGCTTGGCGGCGAGTCCCGCCTTGCCGGAGGTGCATCTCACGGTCGGCGTCGCGGCTGCGGCGGGCGTGGCCGCGAGGGTCACTGGCGCGAGCATGCCCGCGGCGAGCGTGACGGCGAGCGCGGTGCGCGCACGGCGGGATGTACGAGGCTGGTCCGTCATGAGACGTGTCCCCCCTGAGTGATCTGTACGGTGTGCCCCCTGCACACCTGTCAGGGATGACTCACGACTGGTCGAAAAGTTGTACGCGCCGCAGCCGGAACGGCCGGATTCTGACGCGGGGACACCGGCTGCCGGGTGCGTATTCAGGGGGTTGGCCGCCGATCGCGCATCGGAGACCGCAGGAGCACCTCGACGCACATGATCCGGGCGTGCACCACGTCGAGCAGCAGCATGCCGTCCGCCGGGGAGAGCAGGACGGTGTGGTGCCCCTCTCCGTACGGCTCCCCCTTCCGAAGGGGTGCTGTGCTGAAGCTCTGGCAGAAGGCGTCCGTGCAGGGACATTCCGCAAAGAGGCGAAGATCCCACGCGCAGATCGCGAGATGTCGCTCCTCTTCGTCTTCGAGAAGGGCGACCAACTCGTCCACGAGGTCGGGGAAGACCTCGCGGACGAGGGGAGGTTCCGAGTCCATGCCCCGGGACCCCAGCGGGGCCGCGGCCTACAGATGCGTCGGCTCGAACATCTTCAGCAGTGCCGGAAGCACGACCACCGAAGGGCCGGGCTCCGCAAAGGACTTCGCCAGGTCGTCGGCGAGCGCCTCCGGGGTCGTACGGACCGCCGGTACGCCGAACGACTCGGCGAGGGCGACGAAGTCCGGGCGGGACAGTTCCGTCGCCGTGGCCTCGCCGAACGCACCCGTCATGCACTCCCGCAGGATGCCGTAGCCGCCGTCGTCGACGATCAGCCAGGTGACCGGCAGGTCGTACTGACGGGCCGTGGCCAGTTCCGCGATGGAGTACAGGAGACCGCCAGGACCGGCTTCGTACGGCTCATCGGTGGTCGTGGGTCACTTGCCCTGAGTGCCCTTTGCCGCCGCGATCTGACGGGACATGATCGTCGTCAGCTCGTAGGCGGTGTGGGAGGCGGCGACGGAGGTGATCTCCGCGTGGTCGTACGCGGGGGCGACCTCGACCAGGTCGGCGGAGACCAGGTTGCAGGAGGACAGGCCGCGGACGATCTCGAGGAGCTCGCGGGAGGTGAGGCCGCCCGCCTCGGGGGTGCCGGTGCCGGGCGCGTGCGCCGGGTCCAGGACGTCGATGTCGATGGAGATGTACAGCGGGCGGTCGCCGATGCGCTGGCGCAGCTGGTCGGCAATCTCGTCGACGCCGCGGCGCATGACGTCGGCGGAGGTGACGATGCCGAAGCCCATCTTGGCGTCGTCGTCGAGGTCCTGCTTGCCGTAAAGCGGGCCGCGGGTACCGACGTGGGAGAGCGCGGACGTGTCGAGGATGCCCTCCTCGACGGCCCGGCGGAACGGGGTGCCGTGGGTGTACTCGGCGCCGAAGTAGGTGTCCCACGTGTCGAGGTGGGCGTCGAAGTGGAGCAGGGCGACCGGGCCGTGCTTCTTCGCGACGGAGCGCAACAGCGGGAGCGCGATGGTGTGGTCGCCGCCGAGCGTCATCATGCGGGCACCGGTGGAGAGGAGGTCGTCGGCCGCGGCCTCGATCGTCTCGACGGCCTCGTTGATGTTGAACGGGTTGGCGGCGATGTCACCGGCGTCGGCGACCTGCGCGAGGGCGAACGGCGAGGCGTCCTGCGCCGGGTTGTACGGGCGCAGCAGGCGCGACGCCTCACGGATCGCGTTGCCGCCGAAGCGGGCGCCGGGGCGGTAGGAGACACCCGTGTCGAAAGGCACGCCGACGACGGCGACATCGGCGGTGCCGACCTCGTCGAGCCGGGGCAGCCGCGCAAACGTCGCGGGACCGGCGTACCGCGGGACGCGGGAGGAGTCGACGGGGCCGCGCGGCGTTTCGTTGCTGCTCATGTGGAGTGCCTTCCTGAGAGGGTGATGCACACTTTGTGGACGTTCGTATGAAGACGGTAAGTGGCCCACCGGCGGCGCTGAAGTGTACGTTTCATCCATTCTCGTCGTAGCCAATGGATGGATCATCCATGCCGGACACTCCCACCGGACCCACCGCCACCACCGGGTCCGCTCCCCCCACCCCGCCCATCCCGCTCGCCGAGCTGCTCGCCCGCGAGGAGCTCCGGCTGCGCCGGATCGCGGGACCCGACCACGCGGACTTGTTGTGGGTGCACACCTCGGAGATGGCCGACCCGTACCCGTATCTGCTCGGCGGTGAGCTGCTGCTGAGCGCCGGGGTCCTGCTCAAGGACCCGGACACCTATGTCGCCCGGCTGGTGGAGGCGGGGGCGGCGGCGCTCGGTTTCGGGGTCACGCCGGTGCACGACGCCGTGCCGCAGGCGCTGATCGAGGCGTGCGACCGGCACGGGCTGCCTCTGGTGGAGGTGCCGCCCGAGACCCCGTTCACCGCGATCGCCCGAGCGGTGTGGCGCCTGATGGCCGAGGCCCGGCACCGGGAGCTGCGCCGGGTGACGCGCGCCCAGCAGGCCCTGGCCACGGCGGCGGCCCGGCCGGATCCGGTCCCCGCGGTGCTGCACCAGCTCGCCGCCCAGCTGTCGGGGCGGGCCGTCCTGCTCTCCGCGGCCGGCGAGGAGCTGCACGCGGCGGGCCGCCGCCCACCCCCCGAGGTGCGGGCGGCGCTGACCCGGCTGACCCGCGTGGTCTCCCCCGCCGCGCCTCCCGCCTCCCCCGCCCCCGCATCCGCGACCGACGCCGTCGGCGACACGCATCTCTTCGCGTACGCGCTCGGCGGCGGGCAGGGTCTCGTCCTGGCGCTGTCGACGGGGCGGCGCGAGGCGGGCGACCACACGGTCACCGGGATCGCGGTGGTCCTTCTCTCCCTGCTGGCCGCCCCGCACCAGGGCGCCGACGCCGCGGGCCGGTCCGCGGCACTGGTGCGGATGCTGCTGGGCGCGGACCCGGCGGACGTCGCCCCGCTGCTCGGCGGCACCGAACTCTGGACGGTGGTGCATGCCCGGCGCAGCGGCGGCGGCCCCGTCGACCCGCTCACCGCCGGGGCACTGGGCGCCGCGCTGGGGTCGGCGCTGGTCGACGCGGGCCGGGGCGGCGACGCTGTCAAGGTCCTCGTCCCGGGTGGCGAGCGGGTCACCCCGCAGCCCGGCTGGGCACTCGGCACCTCCGCCCCCGTCTCCATCACCGCGCTGGACCTCGCCGACGGCCAGGCGGCCCGCGCCCTGGGCCGGGCCGTGGCCACCCGCACCCCGCTGGCCCACCACGACACCGGCACCGGGCAGGGCCTGGCCGCGCTCGTCCCGCCCGCCGAGGCGGAGGCGCACGCCCGCGCCCTGCTCGCCCCGCTCACCCCCACACTCGCGGAGACGCTCCGCTGCTGGCTGGGGCTGCACGGCAGCTGGGACCGCACGGCGGTGGCGCTGCAGGTCCACCGCAACACGGTCCGCCAGCGCATCGCCCGCTGCGCGACGCTGCTGGACGCGGACCTGGACGACATGGACGTACGGACGGAACTGTGGTTCGCGCTGCGGCAGCGGTGAGCGGGCGGCCGCAGGCCGCTCACTCCATCCACATGCGTACGGTTGGCCGGGGCGTACGGGGGACATGCGGGGGCGCACCCCCGGATTCGGCGGGCTCTTCAGCCCTGTGGCTGGGGTGAACTGCTCCCGTCACGGGCTGCGCGTGGGTCGTACATCTGCGGGCGGGGAACGTGCTGAGCAGCTTCTTGCCGGAGGATGACGACACGGTTGCCGACTACTTCGAGCCGGCGCGCCAACTCGAACAACAGGCAACGATGATCAGGGAGTTCGCCCTGACTCTCGTGCCAGGCATTCTTCAGACAGAGCGGTACGCCCGTGCGGTTCTCGGTACGACGTTCCCTCCCAGAAGCGACGAAGAGCGTGACAGGCACGTTGTCGCACGGCTTGAACGGGCAAAAATCCTCGCCGACCCGGTCACGCCCGTAGTCTGGGCGCTGCTGGATGAGGTGGCGCTACGGCGCCCGGTCGGCAGCCCGGAGATCATGGCCGAACAGATCATGCACATCGTCCGCCTGGTCGAGAGCGGGCGGGTACGCGTGCACGTTCTGCCTATCGCCGTCGGTATCCATCCGATCAGCCAGGGCATGGTGTCACTCATGTGGTTCGAGGACCAACCCCCCGCCGCCTACAGCGAGGGCCTGTCCATCGGAAGGGTCCACGATTCCCCGGCCGTTGTCGCACGGCTGCAAGGCATCTACGATCTCGCACTGAGCGACGCACTGCCTCTGAAAGAGTCACTTGTTGTGTTGCGCGCAACAGCTAAGGACTACGGGCATCATGACTGAGCACACCATCACGGACGCGTCCCTGCTGAACGGCTGGCGCAAGTCGTCCTACAGCGGACCTGAATCGGGCAGCTGCGTCGAGGTGCTGGACGACTACCCGTCAGGCGTCCCTGTCCGCGATTCCAAGACCCCGCACGGCCCCGCCCTGGTCTTCGCGACGGATGGCTGGTCATCGTTCGTCTCGGCTGTCAAGGGCGGCATGTTTCAAGCCTGATGAGCGGGCCCAGTTCGCGTTCGCCTCATGCAACAGCCCGCCGCCAGGTCACCACCGACCCGTTGCCCCGGCGGATGATCCGCAGCAGCCTCCGGCCCTCGTCATCATCGATCTCGCGTACGCGTACTCGTTCCGCCACCCGCACGCGGTGACCGCCGCACGGCATCCAGCCAAGGACCCCGGACGGCGCGCCACATCACAACAGGGCAAACGTTGCCTGCTACGGCACTAGCTCTGCGGCGCCAGGGTGCGTAGGACGTCGAACTCGTTGCCCTCGGGGTCTGCCATGACCACCCAGTTTCGGTCTGAGCCCTGGCCCACATCCGTCTTGGTGGCGCCGAGGCCGAGCAGTCTGGTCACCTCGTCCTCGGTGCTGCCGTCGATCGGGCTGACGTCGAGGTGAAGCCGGTTCTTGACGGTCTTGCCCTCGGGCACCTGGATGAACAGCAGGGTGGGCGGCATCTGGCGGGCCCGAACATCCTCGACGGTCGGCACCCAGGAGCCGATCTCGACCTTGCCCTCGCTCCGGTCGATCACCTTGAAGTCCAGGACCTCGCACCAGAAGGCCGCGAGTCTCTCCGGATCGTGGCAGTCAACGGCCAACTCGGTGAACCTACTTGTCATGACTCTCCCAGATAGTGCGGACGGGGCTCAGAGTATGCCGCCAACGCGAAACGCTCGTCCGCACGGTAGGTCGCTTCCCGGCCGGTGTCGGCGTCCAGCACGGATACCGTTCCTAACCAGTGTGCGTGAGTGAGTCTTGGACCCACTGTTGCGTACTGGGCGCATCCCGAACGGTGTTGGATGCACTGGGTTCCCGCTTTCGCTTCCCGCTCGGCGGCACGCCTCCAGGGGCGTGATCCGTTGTGGGTGGGCGGGTTCCCTCACGCCCCCGGTCACCTGGTCCGGCCTGGACGGTCCGATGCCCCGCACGATCACTCCGGTCGTGCGGGGGCGGTGCCATCCTTCCCCAAGCTCTCAACTCCGTTCGAGCAGGGGATACCCCATCCCGGACCGGGTGCACGAGGGCGCGTCGTCCGATCGCGATACTGGCGGCATCGTGACGGGACATCTTTCGGCGTGGGGTGGCCAGCGGCTTCTGCCAGTGCTGGCCACCCCACTGGGAGGTGTAGGCCGGACCCACCGCGACAACGCTCAGGCCGTGTTCGGCGGCCATCGACACCAGCCGGGCCTTGAGTTTGCCGGTCGGCATTGCCGGAGATGAGCTGCCGGAACCGCTTGCGGCGGCCGTGCTTCTCCCGGGTCTTCTCGGCGGTGAAGTCCAGGTCTTCGATGCCGATCGCCGCGACCCCGACACGCCTCGCCCAGTTGATCAACCGGGTCAGGGCGTGGCGGATCTGCGCGTCGCGGTGGCCGGCGGTTCCGGACAGGTCGTAGGGGAAGCGGTGCGGCCCGCCGACGGGGTTGCCGTGCCGGTCGAGCCGGTAGGCGGCGAAGTGGTCGGCGGCGGCGTCGTCGGACACGGTGACCGTGACCTCCTCACGCCGTTCATGGGCGCCGGTGCGCCCGAGGGGGCCTGGACGCTGGATTTCATCGGGATCACGCCCGGCGCGGCGGGCCGCGGTGCCGGACGGCGGCTCCTCGACCGCCTGCTCGCCGACACACCGGCCGCCGACGGGGTCGTCCTCTACCGGATCCGGTCCTTCAAGCCCTGGCAAGGAGAGAGCGTGATGAGCGTGCTGAGCATCACCCTGGACAGCCCTGGTGACTGCCGGGTAACTTTTGACCAGAACTGAGCAAGCGCTTAGCCATCCCGCTGGCCGATGCTCGCCCGAAGCTGATCGAAGCCGACAGAGGAGGCACCCCGTGCGCCGTACGGTATTCAACGAGGACCACGAGGCGTTCCGGGAGACCATCCGCGCCTTCATCGCGGCCGAGGTCGTCCCCGTCTACGACGAGTGGTTCGCCGCCGGCCAGGCGCCGCGCGAGTTCTACCACAAGCTCGGTGAGCTGGGCGTCTTCGGCATCGAGGTGGACGAGGAGTACGGCGGCGCCGGCATCGACTCGCACAAGTACGAGGCCGTGATCTACGAGGAGACCGCCCGCGCCGGTGTCTCTTTCGGCGGCTCGGGTGTGCACACCCTGCTCGGCCTGCCGTACATCAAGATGCTCTCCACCGACGAGCAGAAGAAGCGCTGGCTGCCGAAGTTCACCACCGGCGAGGAGATGTGGGCCCTCGCGATGACCGAGCCGGGCACCGGCTCCGACGTCGCGGGCATGAAGACCACCGCCAAGCTCTCCGAGGACGGCACGCACTACGTCCTCAACGGCGCCAAGACCTTCATCACCGGTGGTGTGCACGCCGACCGCGTGATCGTGTGCGCCCGTACGTCCGCTCCCCGCGAGGACGACCGCCGCTTCGGCATCTCGCTGTTCGCGGTGGACACCACGTCGGCGGGCTACTCAGTCGGCCGCAAGCTGGACAAGCTCGGCCTGAAGGTCTCCGACACCGCCGAGCTGGCCTTCGTCGACGTGAAGGTCCCCGTCGAGGACCTGCTCGGCGAGGAGAACAAGGGCTTCGGCTACCTCGGCACCAACCTCGCGTCCGAGCGCTGGGGCATAGCCTTCGGCGCGTACGCGCAGGCTGCTGCCGCCGTCCGGTTCGCCAAGAGCTACGTGCAGGACCGCACGGTCTTCGGCAAGACCGTCGCCTCGTTCCAGAACACCAAGTTCGAGCTGGCCGCCTGCCAGGCCGAGGTGGACGCGGCCCAGGCCGTCGCCGACCGCGCGCTGGAGGCCCTCGACGCCGGTGAGCTGACCGCCGCCGAGGCCGCCTCCGCGAAGCTGTTCTGCACCGAGGTCGCGCACCGCGTGATCGACCGCTGCCTCCAGCTGCACGGTGGCTACGGCTTCATGAACGAGTACCCGATCGCCCGCCTGTACGCGGACAACCGCGTCAACCGCATCTACGGCGGCACGAGCGAGGTCATGAAGTCGATCATCGCCAAGTCCATGGGTCTGTAGAGCGGTTACGTTCTTCTCCATGAGCACAGCACTTGAAGCCCTGCTCGATCTGCTCGACCTGGAGCAGATCGAGCGGGACATTTTCCGGGGTACGAGCCGTTCGGCGATCGTGCCCCGGGTCTTCGGCGGCCAGGTCGCGGCCCAGGCACTCGTTGCCGCGGGCCGCACCGTCCCCGCGGACCGCACGGCCCACTCGTTGCACTCCTACTTCCTGCGGATGGGCGACCCGGGCGCGCCGATCGTCTACAGCGTCGACCGGATCCGCGACGGCCGCTCCTTCACCACCCGCCGGGTGGTGGCCGTCCAGCACGGGCAGCCGATCTTCCATCTCTCGGCGTCCTTCCAGACGTACGAGGAGGGCCTGGAGCACCAGGCGGACATGCCGCCCGCTCCCGACCCGGAGACACTGCCCACGGCGGCGCAGATGCTGCCGCAGTACGCCGGCGCGTTCACCGACCCGAGTGTCATGGACCGGCTGCTGGAGGCGCGGGACGCGGTGGACCTGCGCTATGTCGGCGCCCCGCCGTTCGCCAACGTCGGCACACCGCAGGAGCCCCACTCCCAGGTGTGGTTCCGCACCAACGGCAAGCTCGCGGACGACCCGCTGCTGCACGTCTGCATGGCCACGTACGTCTCCGACATGACGCTGCTCGACTCGGTGCTGCTCGCGCACGGGCGCGGCGGCTGGACGGTCGGCGACGTGGTCGGCGCGAGCCTGGACCACGCGATGTGGTTCCACCGGCCGTTCCGGGCCGACGAATGGCTGCTGTACGACCAGGCCTCGCCGTCCGCGTCCGGCGGGCGCGGGCTCGGTCAGGCCCGTATCTACACGCAGGACGGCCGACTGGCGATCACCGTCATCCAGGAGGGCGTGGTCCGGGTCCCCCGGGACTGAACAGGCCGCGGCCCGCCCGTTCATGGATACTCCCCACCATGAGCGCCGAGAACAGCACCAGCGGCAGCGCGACCGGTTATCTGAACCCGACGCCGGGGCTGGGGCAGCAGCGACGGGCGAGCGGGCCGGGTACCGGACCGGCCTGCTCGCGTACGGCTCAGACCAGTCCCGCCGCATCCAGCAGATACTCCGTCATGGGGTCGTAGAACCGCGGGTCGAGCACGTGATCGTCCAGCGGCACCACCACCTGCAGGGTGCCCTCCGCCTCACCCAGGAAGAGCGCCGGGTCGTTGCAGTCCGCGTACCCGACCGCGTCGAGCCCCCGCTGCCCGGCGCACCCCGCCCACCCGTGGTCGGCGACGACCAGGTCCGGCAGCGGCCGCCCCTCGCGCTCCAGACCGTCCAGGATCGCCGCCATCGGCGCCGGTGAGTGCGTGTGCCACAGCGTCGCCCCGCGCTCCATCACGGCCACGTCGGCGAACTGGAAGACCATGCCCTCGTCCGCCATCAGCCCGGAGGGAATCCGTACGATCTCGCACCCGGCGGCCCGCAACGCGTCGGCGGTCTGCCGGTGCACATCCAGCAGCCCACCCGGATGCCCGGTCGCGAACAACACCCGCTCCGCCCCGGCCGCCGCCTTGCGCAGCCGGGCCGCCATGCGCTCCAGCCCGTCGACGGTCAGCTCGGGATCGATGGTGTCCTGCCCGTGCCGGTGCTCCGGATCATCACTGACCCCACAGCGCTCGGCCATCACGGCGAGCACGTCCTGCTCATCGGCCCACCGCTTGCCGAGCTCCAGCCCCAGCCAGTAGTGGCGGTCGCCGTTGGCGAGGTGGCGGTAGTGGGAGAGATTGTTGTCGCGTGGGGTGGCGACGTCTCCGGCGATGCGCGTACGGACGAGATGTTCGACGAGGGCGGCACGGCTGGGTATCGGCATGAACCCATTGTGCCGTCAGGTGTGCGCAGCGTGCCGGGTGTCTTGCACGACGGACGCGGAGGGGCGGACCGCCCTGCCCCCTCGGGACCGTCGCGGAGCGGTCCGATCCCGGCACTCCGCCGTGGAGTGGTGCTCTTGCCGCCCGGTAGGGCGTGGTGCGGGGGCCCTCTCGGCGTCACACCGTATGGATGGACGTGACCCTCACCGGATCGCGACTGTCGCGACCCGGTGGGTCAGGGCCTGGCCGGTCGCGACGCGGTGCGTTACACCATCAAATGCTTTTGATTCCTTGGGTAATCACCCTTCCCCACCCCACCCTGCCTCCCGTTACCCGCAAGAGTGAGGTTTGCCAACTGGGCTGGATTTCGCACTGATTGGCAGGCATATGCTCGCCGCGACAACCCCAGACATGCGTCGGCCCCCGGCCGGGACTCGCAATCCCGATCGGGGGCCTGACCACCGAGGAAGAAGCACCTTCCCGATGGATACCCAGCAGATTACCGCGCCCTCGCGCGCCACGGCAGGCAATCCCCGTCCTGCCACACCTTCCGGTGTCATTCACGTCAACACCCGCCACACCAACCGCTACACCGTCATCGGCAACCACCTCGCCCAGCATCGCGAGATGTCACTGGTGGCGATCGGGCTGGCCGTGCACATCCAGTCGCTGCCCACCGGGGCCAAGATCGGCATCAAGTTCCTCGCCGATCGCTTCCAGGACTGCGACGGCTGCCAACGCGTCTTCCGCGCCCCGGGACCGGGCTACTGCCGCAATTGCCGGGAGACCGACGAGTCATGCACGCATGTATGGAACATTGGCTATCTTTGTATGAAGTCAATGTCATGGAGGTCCCCCATGTCCGCCACACAGATCGACATCGACGACGAGGCCCTCGCTGCAGCCATGCGGCTGTCCGGGGCGAAGACCAAGAAGGAGATGGTCAATATCGCGCTTCGCGAGTATGCGGAGCGCAGGCGCCGTACAGAAGCCCGGCTCCGTCACCTGGACAGCGCCCAGGAGTGGGACGACGACGACTTCTGGCGTCGCCACGCGGCGGACAAGGCCGGTCCGGGGGCTGACCGCTCCGAGAAGGGTGTCGCCTGACAGTGATCCGTTACCTCGCCGACTCGACCGCCGTCTGGCGCCTGCAACGCGACCGGAAGCTCAATGACGCCTGGTCCCACGAGCTGGAGGAGGGTGCGATCGGCTCGTGCCTTCCGCAACGTACGGAGTTCCTGCAGTCCGCCAGGAGCATCGAAGAGTTCGACGGTATGACAGCGATGTTCGGCGAACTGCACCCGGACGTGCAGGTACCAAAGGATGTCTGGCGCTGGATCGAAGCTGCTCAATATCGCCTGGCCCAGCGGGGACAGCACCGGAGCCTGTCCGTAGTCGACTGGCTGGTCTGCGCCACAGCCGCGCACCACGGCTTGGTCGTTCTGCATGACGACGACGACTTCCGTGCCGCAGCGCGCGTTCTGACCGATGTGACGGAACAGAGCGTGTTCGCCCCACCCTCGTCGTAAGAGGCCGCGCACATGGGTGGGGTGGAGGAAGGAGCGGGGCGAGGGGCAAGGCTGGCAAGGCTGGCAAGGCGGAGGAGGGAGGCGACGCGGAGCGTCGTCGACCGACGACAACGCCGCCAGGCGCCGCCCATCGACACGCGACGCCGCCCCACCCATGTGCGCGGCCTCTAAATCCGGCCGTGCCTTCGCCCCTCGATTTCGCACCACGGCCCAGCGCCGCCCTATGTGTCTGATGCTTCACGCCTGCTCGCCGCCGCCTCGAACGCCCCCCGCGCCAGCCGGTGCAGCAGCGCCGCCGTCGCCGTGCGGCCGGGGAGGGCGCCGGGGCGGCCCAGGTGCGGGGTCGAGTTCAGCAGGCCGAAGACCGCGTGGACGGTGGCGCGGGCCTCGTTCTCCGCGAGGAGCGGATACAGGGCGCGGACCACCTCGACCCACAGCTCCACGTACTGGCGCTGGAGCTGGCGCACGCGCTTGCGGTCGGTGTCCCGGAGGCGGTCCAGCTCGCGGTCGTGCAGGGTGATCAGGGGGCGATCGTCCAGGGCGAAGTCGATGTGGCCCTCGATGAGCGCGTCCAGGAGGGCTTCCGGGGAGCCGTCGCCGGAGGTCGCGTCCTCCGTGACGCGGAGCCTTCCGCCGGCCAGGAGTCGCTCGCTGATGCCGACCAGCAGTTCGGCGAGCATCGCGTCCTTGCCGGGGAAGTGGCGGTAGAGGCCGGGACCGCTGATCCCGACGGCTGCGCCTATCTCGTCGACGCCCACACCGTGGAAGCCGCGCTCGGCGAAGAGGCGGGCGGCCTCCTTGAGGATCTGCTCGCGGCGCGTGGGGGCGTCCGTCCTGGTGGTCATGGATTCGATTCTAGACAGTGGCGTTAGCGAGCGTTAACCTAAAGGAAACGTGTTAACGCTCATTAACCGGATCGGCCGGACCGGTCGACCGGGCAAGGGGGCTCGACGGATGCAGCAGGCACCGGTGCTGGCGAGTGCGGCGGATCCCGCGTCTCAGGGCTGGCTGGCCAACGAGGAGGCGCACCGCGCGCTCGGCGACGAGCTGCGGGCGCGCCTGGCCGCGGCCAGGCTGGGCGGGGGCGAGAAGGCCCGCGCCCGGCATGTGGCGCGCGGGAAGCTGCTGCCCCGGGAGCGGGTGGACACCCTGCTCGACCCGGGATCGCCCTTCCTGGAGCTGGCACCACTCGCGGCCGAGGGGCTGTACGGGGGCGCCGCTCCGGCGGCCGGGGTGATCGCCGGGATCGGGCGGGTCAGCGGCCGGGAGTGCGTGATCGTCGCCAATGACGCCACGGTCAAGGGCGGCACCTATTACCCCATGACGGTGAAGAAGCACCTGCGGGCGCAGGAGGTGGCGCTGGAGAACCGGCTGCCGTGTCTGTACCTCGTGGACTCCGGTGGCGCGTTTCTGCCGATGCAGGACGAGGTGTTTCCCGACCGGGAGCACTTCGGGCGGATCTTCTACAACCAGGCGCGGATGTCGGGGGCCGGGATTCCGCAGGTCGCGGCCGTGCTGGGGTCCTGTACGGCCGGTGGGGCGTACGTCCCCGCGATGAGCGACGAGGCCGTGATCGTGCGGAACCAGGGGACGATCTTCCTCGGCGGTCCGCCGCTGGTGAAGGCCGCGACCGGTGAGGTCGTCACGGCGGAGGAGCTGGGCGGCGGCGAGGTCCACTCCCGTACGTCGGGCGTCACCGACCATCTCGCGGAGGACGACGCGCACGCGCTGCGGATCGTCCGGAACATTGTGGCCACGCTGCCCGCGCGCGGGGCTCTGCCCTGGTCCGTGGAGGCCGTGGAGGAGCCGAAGGTCGATCCTGCCGGGCTGTACGGGGCCGTGCCGGTCGATTCGCGGACGCCGTACGACGTACGGGAGGTCATCGCGCGGGTCGTCGACGGGTCGCGGTTCGCCGAGTTCAAGGCGGAGTACGGGACGACGCTGGTCACCGGCTTCGCCCGGATCCACGGGCACCCGGTCGGCATCGTCGCCAACAACGGCATCCTGTTCTCCGAGTCCGCCCAGAAGGGTGCGCACTTCATCGAGCTCTGCGACCAGCGCGGCATCCCGCTGGTCTTCCTGCAGAACATCTCCGGGTTCATGGTCGGGCGCGACTACGAGGCCGGCGGCATCGCCAAGCACGGCGCCAAGATGGTCACGGCCGTCGCCTGCACCCGGGTCCCGAAGCTGACCGTCGTGGTCGGCGGGTCGTACGGGGCGGGGAACTACTCCATGTGCGGGCGGGCCTACTCGCCGCGCTTCCTGTGGATGTGGCCCAACGCCAAGATCTCCGTCATGGGCGGCGAGCAGGCCGCGTCCGTCCTCGCGACGGTCAAGCGCGACCAGCTGGGCGACGACTGGAGCGCCGAGGACGAGGAAACCTTCAAGGCGCCGATCCGCGAGCAGTACGAGACGCAGGGCAACGCGTACTACGCCACCGCCCGGCTCTGGGACGACGGGGTGATCGACCCGCTGGAGACCCGGCAGGTGCTGGGCCTCGCCCTGACCGCGTGTGCCAACGCCCCGCTGGGTGAGCCCGGCTTCGGCGTCTTCCGGATGTGAGGAACAGATGACGATGTTCGACACCGTTCTGGTCGCCAACCGCGGCGAGATCGCGGTCCGGGTGATCCGGACCCTGCGCGAGCTGGGTGTGCGGTCCGTCGCCGTCTTCAGCGACGCGGACGCCGACGCCCGGCATGTACGGGAGGCCGATACGGCGGTGCGGATCGGACCCGCACCCGCCGCCGAGAGCTATCTCAGCGTGCCCGCGCTGCTGGAGGCCGCCCGGCGCACCGGCGCGCAGGCCGTGCACCCGGGGTACGGATTCCTCGCCGAGAACGCGGGGTTCGCGCAGGCGTGCGCGGATGCGGGGCTCGTCTTCATCGGGCCGCCCGCTTCCGCGATCTCGCTGATGGGCGACAAGATCCGGGCCAAGGAGACCGTTGCGGCGGCCGGGGTTCCGGTCGTGCCGGGGTCGTCCGGCAGCGGGCTCAGCGACACACAGCTCGCGGAGGCGGCGCGCACGATCGGCATGCCGGTGCTGCTGAAGCCCTCGGCGGGCGGCGGCGGCAAGGGCATGCGGCTGGTGCGCGACGAGGCGCTGCTCGCCGACGAGATCGCCGCCGCCCGGCGCGAGGCACGCGGCTCGTTCGGGGACGACACCCTGCTCGTGGAGCGGTGGATCGACCGGCCGCGCCACATCGAGATCCAGGTCCTGGCCGACGGGCACGGGAACGTGGTGCATCTCGGCGAGCGCGAGTGTTCGCTCCAGCGCCGCCACCAGAAGATCATCGAGGAGGCGCCGTCCGTCCTGCTCGACGAGGAGACCCGGGCGGCGATGGGCGAGGCGGCCGTCCAGGCGGCCCGCTCCTGCGGGTATGTCGGCGCGGGCACGGTGGAGTTCATCGTCCCGGGCAACGACCCCGCCTCGTACTACTTCATGGAGATGAACACCCGCCTCCAGGTCGAGCACCCGGTCACCGAACTGATCACCGGCCTGGACCTGGTGGAGTGGCAGCTGCGGGTCGCCTCCGGTGAACAACTCCCGTACAGGCAGCCGGACATCACACTCACCGGACATGCGATCGAGGCCCGTATCTGCGCCGAGGACCCGGCCCGCGGATTTCTGCCGTCCGGCGGTACGGTGCTCTCCCTCGGCGAGCCGAACGGCCCGGGTGTACGGACCGACTCGGGTCTCAGTGAGGGGGTCGAAGTCGGCAGTCTGTACGACCCGATGCTCTCGAAGGTCATCGTCCACGGACCCGACCGGGCCACGGCTCTGCGGCGGCTGCGCACCGCCCTGTCGGAGCTGGTGATCCTGGGCGTTCCGACCAACGCCGGGTTCCTGCGCAGGCTGCTCGCCCACCCGCAGGTGGTGGCGGGCGAGCTGGACACCGGACTGGTGGAACGCGCGGTGGACGGCCTGGTGCCGGACGGGGTACCGGAGGAGGTGTACGCGGCGGCGGCGCTGCTGCGGCAGCCGGCCGCCGGGAGCACTTCCCCCGCGGGCAGCTCCGGTTGGGTCGACCCGTTCTCGGTGGCCGACGGCTGGCGGCTGGGCGGCGCCCCCGCCCGCACGGTCCGCCACTTCCGGCTGCCGGGCCACGACCCGGTGCAGGTCGCCGTGCGCTCCTGCCCGGCGGGCACCGAGCTGACATTCGGTCATGTCGGGGAGGGCACACTGCCGCCGGCGCCCGCGACGGGCACCTGCGGCCCGCTGGCCCCACTTCCCGGCGGCATGGAGACAGCCAGGATCATCGACGTCTCCGCACACCGACTCACCTTCGAACTCGCCGGTGTCACCCATACGTTCACCCACGCCACCTCCCCGGAGGGGACCTGGCTGGGCCGCGACGGCGACACCTGGCACGTACAGGACCACGACCCCGTGGAGGCGTCCCTCACCGGCGCCGCACACGGCGGCGCGGACACGCTCGCCGCGCCCATGCCGGGCACGGTCACCGTGGTGAAGGTGGCCGTCGGGGACGAGGTCGTCGCCGGGCAGAGCCTGCTCGTCGTGGAGGCGATGAAGATGGAACACGTCATCTCCGCCCCGCACGCCGGGACCGTCACCGAGCTCGATGTGACGGCCGGTGCCACCGTCGTTATGGACCAGGTGCTGGCCGTAGTGGTCCCGAGCGAGGAGGAAGCATGACCGCCGGCAACCTGCCCATGCCCGTGCCCGCACCGGATCTGCCCGCCCGGGTACGCATCCACGAGGTCGGCGCCCGCGACGGGCTGCAGAACGAGAAGGCGGTCGTCCCGACCGAGGTGAAGGCGGAGTTCATCCACCGCCTCGCCGCGGCCGGCCTGACCACCATCGAGGCGACCAGCTTCGTCCACCCGACGTGGGTGCCCCAACTCGCCGACGCGGAGGACCTGTTCCCCCGCCTCGGGGACATCAAGGGGGTCGCGCTCCCCGTGCTCGTACCGAACGAACGCGGGCTGGACCGCGCCCTCGCTCTCGGTGCGCGCCGGATCGCCGTGTTCGGGGCGGCGACCGAGACGTTCGCCGCCCGCAATCTCAATCGCACGGTCGCCGAGTCGCTCGCCATGTTCGAGCCCGTCGTCGCCCGCGCCAAAGCGGACAAGGTGCACGTCCGCGGCTATCTGTCGATGTGCTTCGGCGACCCGTGGGAGGGGCCGGTCCCCGTCCACCAGGTCGTGCGCGTCGCCAAGGCGCTGATGGACCTCGGCTGCGACGAACTCTCCCTCGGCGACACCATCGGCGTCGCCACCCCCGGCCATGTGCAGGACCTGCTCTCCGAACTGAACGAGGAGGGCGTGCACACCAACACCATCGGGGTGCACTTCCACGACACGTACGGCCAGGCGCTCTCCAACACCCTCGCCGCGCTCCAGCACGGTGTCGCCACCGTGGACGCCTCCGCGGGTGGCCTCGGCGGCTGCCCGTACGCGAAGAGCGCCACCGGAAATCTCGCCACCGAAGACCTCGTGTGGATGCTCCACGGCCTCGGCATCGAAACCGGGGTCGACCTCGACGCGCTCACCGCCACCAGCGTGTGGCTCGCCGAACAACTGGGCCGCCCGAGCCCGTCCCGTACCGTCCGCGCCCTCTCCCACAAGGAGTGACCCCCGCCATGTCACTGGACCACCGGCTGACCGCCGAACACGAGGAACTGCGCCGCACCGTCGAGGAGTTCGCGCACGACGTGGTCGCCCCGAAGATCGGCGACTTCTACGAGCGCCATGAGTTTCCGTACGAGATCGTGCGCGAGATGGGGCGGATGGGCCTGTTCGGGCTGCCGTTCCCGGAGGAGTACGGCGGCATGGGCGGCGACTATCTCGCCCTCGGGATCGCCCTGGAGGAGCTGGCCCGCGTCGACTCGTCCGTGGCGATCACCCTGGAGGCCGGGGTCTCGCTCGGTGCCATGCCGGTCTACCGGTTCGGCACGGAGGAGCAGAAGCAGCAGTGGCTGCCGAAGCTCTGCTCGGGCGAGGCGCTGGGTGCCTTCGGGCTGACCGAGCCGGACGGCGGGTCGGACGCGGGCGGCACCCGGACGACGGCGGTGCGCGACGGGGACGAGTGGGTGATCAACGGCTCCAAGTGCTTCATCACCAACTCCGGTACGGACATCACCGCGCTGGTCACGGTCACGGCGGTGACCGGACGCAAGGAGAACGGCGCCCCGCTCATCTCGTCCATCATCGTGCCGTCCGGCACCCCCGGCTTCACGGTCGCCGCTCCGTACTCCAAGGTCGGCTGGAACGCGTCGGACACCCGTGAGCTGTCCTTCTCGGACGTCCGGGTCCCGGCGGCGAACCTGCTGGGCGAGGAGGGCCGCGGGTACGCGCAGTTCCTGCGGATCCTCGACGAGGGACGGATCGCGATCTCGGCGCTGTCCACGGGTCTCGCGCAGGGCTGTGTGGACGAGTCGGTGAAGTACGCCAAGGAGCGGCACGCCTTCGGCCGGCCGATCGGCGCCAACCAGGCCATCCAGTTCAAGATCGCGGACATGGAGATGCGGGCGCACATGGCCCGGATCGGCTGGCGGGACGCGGCGTCCAGGCTGCTGGCGGGCGAACCGTTCAAGAAGGAGGCGGCGCTCGCCAAGCTGTACTCGTCGACGGTGGCGGTGGACAACGCCCGCGAGGCGACCCAGATCCACGGCGGCTACGGCTTCATGAACGAGTACCCGGTGGCGCGGATGTGGCGCGACTCGAAGATCCTGGAGATCGGCGAGGGAACGAGCGAGGTGCAGCGGATACTGATCGCCCGGGAGCTGGGGCTGCCGGCCTGAGCGGGCGGAAGGCCGACGGGACGGGGATCTTCGCTCCCCGTCCCGTGTAATTGATTCGACGGTGCACCATCCGTCGCGGCAGAGTCTGTTCATGAACCCCCGGTACTGGCCCTTGTACGGGCTCCGCATCCGCACGCCCCGCCTGGAACTCCGCCTTCCGGACCTGGAGTTGCTCGACGACCTGGCAGGCGTCGCCGCCGACGGGGTGCACGCGCCGGACAGCATGCCGTTCACCGTGCCCTGGACCGACGGCCCGCCCGCCGAACGCGGCCGGGCCGTGTACCGGCATGTGCTGTCCACCGTCGCCAACTGGTTCGCCGCCTGGCGTGCCCTGCCCGAGGACATACGGGCCGTCATGCGCTCGTACACCGTCCGCGCGCAGCGCCGCGCCCTCGACGGATCGACCGAAATCGATATCGACTTCGCACTGCACAAGGACGGCGGACCCGCCTGCCGCTGGGCCGCCGCCGCCGCCCCCGGCGATCTCCTCAAGGCACTCGGCCCGGCCGTCGAGGACAACACGGCCGTCCGCTTCCGGCCCCCGGAGGGCACCGACTGGGTGCTGATCTGGGCCGACGAGACGGCGCTTCCCGCCGCGTCGGCAGCCCTGGAGTGGCTGCCCGCCGGCATGCGGGCCCGCGTCTGGCTCGAGGTCCAGCACACCGAGGACCGCCAGGCACTGGGCACCGCGGCCCGCGCCCGGATCAGCTGGCTCGTCCGGGACGAGGGCGCACCGTCCGCCGTGGACGCCGTACGCGCCGCCGAGCTGCCCGAGGGGACCCCGTACGTCTGGATCGCGGGCGAGTCGTCGAATGTACGGGCGCTGCGCCGCCACCTGGTCCGGGAGCGCGGGTTCGACCGCAGGCGGGTGACGTTCGTCGGCTACTGGCGTCGCGGGATGAGTGAGGAGCAGCTGCGCGCGGAAGCGGCCACCGAGGACGCGTAGTCCGGACAACTTCGGCGTCCCGTGGGGGGCGAGGGAACAACCGCCGTCCTCGGCGAAGCCGTCCTCGGCGCGCCGGGTGGCCCGGGGCAGCAGCGGCAGTACGGCGAGGGCCAGCAGGGGCACGCCGACGGCGACCACCGCACCCAGCGCGGGCTGGTACACGACCAGCGCGACGCAGACCAGGACGAGGGCGGTCGCGGCGGCGGCGAAAGCGCGACCGCGCTTCGACGAACCAGCCGATCTTCTCGACGTCGCCAGGGGAGACCGCGACCACCTCGCCCGCGGCGACCCTCCGGGTGAGTGCCGAGCCTCCCACGGATCGCTGAGGGGGTGGCGAGTGGCTCAAACCGTGCAAGGTTCGCGTTCCGCCGGCAGTCGCGGCAATTGATTTTTACGCATGAGGGTACAAAACGCGCCAAAGTCGAATTTTCGCCTCTGGCGCACTTGTTCGTCCCGCGCTTCACTCCTGACCCATGAAGAGTAAGATCACGTCCATGCTCGCCGGACTGGTGCTG
>NZ_JBSFYR010000050.1:0-56046 GCF_053599875.1 Streptomyces sp. NPDC005151
CGAAGGTGGTGAAGGTCGGCGTGGTGAAACATCCCTGAACGAACGTCAGCACCGCCAGCAGCGAAGCGGGTACGGTCGAGTCCGGAAGCATCGGCGGGTCTCCTCACAGCAGGTGACGCAAGCACCGCCGATGCTTCTCTGCTGCCCAGCCCCGCGCTGCCAGATCAGGCCCCCATCACCCACACGAGCACCCCACGACGATCAACGAAAACGTCGAAAGTCGAGTTGTAGGCAGCGACGATCTTTTCGTTGGTGACTCCAGGACCTTTCTCGATACTGATGTCGGCGGTTCCCGGCTTGGGGTCGGTCGCGTTGATTCCTTGTTTGCGCAGGCATTCCGCGGTCTTCACGGCGGCGTCTTCCTCCTCCGCGGAGACCTTGTCGTCGCCCTGGTTCGGCGCGTACTTCCGGCAGACCGCGTTCGCCGCCTCGGCCTTCGGGTCCGGAACGGTGCCCGCGGGAGCGGCCACCTTGTCGGAGCCGTCCCTCAGGTCGGGGACGTCGACGCCCTGCTTCCTCATGCTCCCGGCGTAGCCGAGGGTGCCGTCCGCCTCGGTGGTGCCGGCCAGGTCGCCGCGGGTCACGGCCACGGTCGGCAACGTCGTGTCGGTCTCCTGCGTCGCCGCTTTACCGTCCCGCAGCGCGTACACCGCCACGCCTGCGCCGCCGATCGCCAGCACGGCGGTCCCGGCCAGCAGCGTCCGCCGCCTGCCACCGCGCCGGCGGCGCTGCGGCGGGGGGCTCTCCTCACTTGCGGGGGGTGCGATAGCGGAATCCAGCACCGTCAGCCTCCAGGTAGTCATTGTGGACGACGACTTGATGGTGGTCAGCCTGGCCGGAGGCCGGTTTCCGGGCGGTGACCGCACGCGTTAACCGCTTCCTTATCTTGCCGAGAAGGAGCCCGTCCCACCTGCGCCGGAAGCGCGGCAAGCACCCCGCGTCCGGTCGGTCGGCGAGGGTCCACCGGTTACGCCCTCCGCCTTGATGATCAAGCCGTCAATGATCAAATCGCCGGTCTCGCCGACGCGGCCGACACCCCGGCAGCTATTGATCAGAAACTCAAAGGGTCTCTTCGAGGGTGTAGCGGACGTGTATGCCGTGGAAGTAGCCGCGGACGACGTGGGGCCGGCGTTGGCGGCGACGGAAGAACCTGCGTGTCTCCGCTGCGAGTTGGGCCTGGTCCGGGGCCCGGCTATTACGGGGCACGCTGCGCTCGAGGTGGGCGTTGACGAGCTAGTCGGGGTTCAGCTCGGGCGGGTACGAGGGCAGGAAATGCAGCTCAACGCGGTCGGCGTGCTCATCCAGCCAGGCCCGGACCGCCTTCAAGCGATGTACTGAGTGCCGGTCCATCACGAGGTGGATCTTGCGGTCGAAGTGGCCGGTCAGGCTGGTCAGGAAGCGGCACATCACGCCCGCGTCGAAGCTCTCGGTGAACACCATGAAGTGCATGCGCCCCTTGGTGCTGATCGCTGACATCGCATCCGACTACGCCGAAGCCCTGCTCTCGCGCAGTTGAACACGGGGCCGCATTACCCGCCCGGGGGATTTAGCGGGTAGTCTCGATCGCTTATGCGTCTCGCGAACGCAGCAGCATTCCTCCGGCGGTCAGCGCACCGAGCGCCCAGAGGGCCAGTACGCCGAGGCCCTCCCAGGGACCGATCGGGAGCTGATCCACGCCGATGGTGGTCTGCACCGAAAGACCGGCCGTCATGGGGGCGATCTGCTGGAGGAATCGCTGCCAGTCGGGGTCGGTGATCACCTGGGTGAGGATCGGGAAGAAGAAGAGCAGTCCGAGCACGATCCCGATGGCCGTCGCCGAGCTCCGCACGATCAGTGCGATGCCGAGGCTGAGCAGCCCGACCAGGGCGAGATAGAGCACGGAGCCCACGGCCGCGCGCAGCATCGGACCGTTGTCCAGCGACATCCCCGGGTAACTGTGCGCCTCGGTGAAGCCCCGGCCCGGCTGGACCAGCCAGCCGATCAGCAGGGACCCGAGGACACCGACGGCGCCCGCCACCAGGATCACGGCGCTCAGGACGGTCGCCTTCGAGAGGAGGACCGTCAGGCGGCGCGGCACCGCCGCGATCGTGGTCTGCATCATGCCGGTGCTGTACTCGTTGCCGACCATCAGCACCGCGACGATCGAGACGACGACCTGGCCGACCATGACGCCGGTGAGGCTCAGCTTCGTGGCGTCCTCTCCGCAGCCCACGGCGTCGCACCGGGACGTCATCGCCACCGCCGCGCCGACCGCCAGGGTCAGGGCCACGACGCCGAGCAGCAGCCAGGTGTTGCCGGAATCCGTGCGCAGCTTCGTCCACTCCGCGCGTCCCGCGTTCCTCAAGCCCGTGGTGCTCATGCGTCCCTCCGGCGGATCAGGACCCAGGCGGCGACGAACGCGGCCGCGGCGTAGGCGCACAGGACGGCGAAGCCCGCCCACGGCGCCAGCGGGAAGTAGCCGTGCATCGGCGAGTAGACCGTGACGACCTGGTCGTAGCGCTCGACGGTCTGCTGGACGGCGAACCCGGCGGCCGGGGTGACCTTCAGCAACCAGGCCGAGGCCGCGGGGGGCAGGACGGACGCGGTGGCGAGCAGGTAGGGCAGCACCATGCCGACGACCACCACGGTGATGGTCACCGCGCTGCGTCGCAGGATGGCTCCGACCGAGAGGGCGAACACACTGGCCGCCGCGAGCAGCAGGCCCGTTCCGATGATGACCCGCACCTCGGTCGCCGTCGGCACCGTCAGCACCGGGAAGCCGTTCGCGATGGACCGCGCTCCCCCGAAGGGCACCATGACGGCGGCCGCGATCGTTCCGACGAGGAAGGCCGCGCAGCCCACCACCAGGGCTTTCGTCACCAGCACCCGGCCCCTGCTGGGGCTGGCCGCGAAGGTCACGCCGATCAGTCCACGCCGGTACTCGACGGTCATGTAGCCCGCGGCCACGACGACCATCATGATCAGGCCGGCGAACGCGCCGACGAGGAAGTTCGACACGATGCGTACGCCGCTCGCGGCCGGCCCGCCGACCACCGGCGCGATGTCGCCGGCCCCGGTGATGCTGTAGCCCGTACCGGTCGCGCTCACCTCGCCCTTGGTCGACTGGGTGTAGCTGCCGGACGTGCCGGCACCGTCACTGACCTGCCGGTCCTGCCAGCTGCCGCCGCTCCACCGGCCGGACAGCGTGGGAGCACTGAAGGTGCCGGTGGCGACAGCGGGGTTGAATCCCGTTCCGCTGCCGGTGTCCTCCGTCGCCGACGGCGAGGTGACGAACAGCCCGACCTGCGGAGACTCCGAGAGACCCGTGAGTCGCGCGGTGCCCACCTCGGTCCACTTGCTGCCGTCCGCGGACTGGTAGCCGGTGACGGTGTCACCCGTACGCTGAAGCCGGAGCCAGCGCGGCGCGTCCTGCGACACCTTGCCGGGCAGCCCGGCCGTGTCGTGCGTGAAGTTGTGCTGCATCCGCACGCCGTGGTCGCCGGTGACCATCATCGACGCGTACGGCGACCCCGGTTCGAGGGAGTCCTTGACGATGATGCCGGCCTTCGCCCAGGGTGCGAGGCCGGGCTTGGTCTTTGTGGGCGTCGTCGCGACCCGTCCGGTCAGCGAGGACACCGACACCGTGATGGCGCCGTCGCCCTTCAGCGGCTGGTGCATGAAGTAGAAGCTGTCGTTGACCGCCTGGCCGCCGGGGCCGACCGCCAGCTCCGCGGCCTGCGCGCCGCCGTTATTCTGTGCGGTGGCGAGCAGTCCGACCAGGCAGATGACGACCATCGCACCGACGCTGCTCAGCACCCAGCCGCGGACCGTCCTGAACTTCGTCCACTCGGCGTGCAGCACGCGCCCGAAGCCGCCGCGTTCCGGGCGGTGGGTGACCGGGGGCGGCGAGAGCGTCGTGGTCATCGTCCGGCCTCCTCGCTGACGACCCCGCGGTACTGCACGGCGTCGCGGGTCAGTTCCATGTACGCCTCTTCCAGCGAGGCGCGGTGCGAGGAGACCTCGGAGAACGGCACCGCGTGCGCACCGAGCACCGACACGACGCTCTCGGCGGGCAGGTCGGTGACGCTGATCGTGTCGACGCCCGTGGAACTCACCGTGGCACCGGCCCGCGCGAGCACCTCCATCGCCTGCGTACGAGCCGACGTACGCAGCGTCACACGGCCCTCGGACACGGACGCGAGCAGTTCGCGCACGCTCATGTCGGCGACGACCTTGCCGCGCCCGACGACGATCACATGGTCGGCGGAGTCCTGAAGTTCGCTCATCAGGTGGCTGGACACCAGCACGGCGCGCCCCTGCTCGGCGAGCGACGCCAGGAAGCCCCGCATCCACATGAACCCTTCGGGGTCCAGGCCGTTGAACGGCTCGTCCAGCATGAGGATCGGCGGGTCGCCGAGCAGCGCGGCGGCGATGCCCAGCCGCTGCCGCATGCCCAGGGAGAAGCCGCCTGCCTTGCGCTGGGCCACGTCCTGGAGGCCGACCCTTCGGATCACCTCGTCGACCGCGGCGGTGCCGAGCCCCTGCGAGTGGGCCAGCCACAGCAGGTGGTGGCGAGCGGTCCGGCTCGGCTGCACGGCGGCGGCGTCGAGCAGTGCGCCAACGTGCTTGAGCGGAGTGCGCAGCGACTGGTAGGACCGCCCGCCGACCAGCGCGCTGCCCTGGTCCGGCTTGTCCAGGCCGAGGATGACGCGCATCGTGGTGGACTTCCCGGCGCCGTTCGGGCCGACGAAGCCGGTGATCTGCCCCGGTCTGACGACGAACGACATGCCGTCCAGCGCCTGGGTGCTGCCGAAGCGTTTGCGAACGTCCCTGACCTCGATCATGGCGTGCGACCCGCCATTCGTCTTCTCCATGGAAAGAAGGCTAGGGAGAAGGAGGGGGTCGGGTCGTCACGGCAAGGAGCGAAGTTCCACCGTGCTCGCGTGAGGGACGAAGCAGACCGCCCCTCCCTCGTGTGAGGGAGGGGCGGTCTCCTACCTGAGGATGATGCCCAGGGGGTGGGGCATCTCGCCCCCAAGAGCTCGTACTCCTCGTACTCCGCGTACTCCGCGCCCCCGGCGGGTCCGACCATCGCCGCGATCGCAACTGCTCGTCCAGAACATAGACGCGGGTGTTGGCCATCAGCGTACCGATCGGCGGAGCACCCTGCCCCTCAGGCTCCAGGACGGCGATGCTCGCACACACCGTGGCCTCCTCCCGGCCGGTTTCCCGGGCCGCACCCTCGCCCGCGTTGTTCCGGTCCAGCCTCCCCAGCAGCTCGGTGAACGTCGGGTCGCCGGACAGATCCGCGCGCACGACCGCCGCGCCAGGGCCCTCCGTGCCCTGGGCCGCCGCATCGGCGAGGTCCGCGACCACCGTCACGTCGTCCGTCCCCGCATACCGCCCGAGCAGTACACCGAGTGCCGCGAGCGAGAGCGCCCGGGAGTGGCAATAGTTTCCAGTTGGCTGTGCCGGGGCGGGTTCCCGGCGGAGTATTCAACTGACGCCGTGTCGCAGTTGAACACCCGCGGCGGCGGCAAAGAAGCCCTCAGCCGGTTCTGCGGATTCCCGGGACGACAAGTCCCGTTTCATACGCCGCGATCACGGCCTGGGTGCGGTCTCTCAGGCCCAGTTTGGTCAGCGTACGGCTGACGTGTGACTTCACCGTCTCCTCGGTGACGACGAGGCGGGCTGCGATCTCGCCGTTGGACATGCCTTCGGCGACGAGCAGCAGCACCTCGGTCTCGCGTGCCGTGAGCGTTTTCAGACCGGGCGGCGGCTGGAGCGGGGCCTTGGCGGGCAGCTGGGTGAACTCGCTGATCAGCCGACGGGTGATGCCGGGGTCGAGCAGGGCGTCTCCGGCCGCGACGACGCGTACGGCGTCGAAGAGCCGTTCCGCGGTGGCGTCCTTGAGCAGGAAGCCGCTGGCTCCGGCGCGCAGCGCGTCGTAGACGTACTCGTCGAGGTCGAACGTCGTCAGGATGAGGACGCGTGGGGCCCGTGCCCCGTCGGGTGCGTCGCCGACAAGCTGTCGCGTGGCCTCTATGCCGTCCATCTCGGGCATGCGGATGTCCATGAGGACGACGTCCGGGGCCACCTCGCGGCTGACGCGGACCGCCTCGACGCCAGTGGTGGCGGTCTGGACGACGGTGAACTCCGGCTGGGAGTCGAGGAGCGCGGAGAACCCGGTGCGGACCACCAGGTGGTCGTCCGCGATAACGACGCGGATCGGTGCGGGCGGGGAGCTCATGTGGACCGTTCTGTCTTGGCGGGGAAACTGGCTGCGACGAGGAATCCACCGCGGTCCGCCGGACCTGTGCGGATCAGTCCGCCGACCGCGGAGACACGTTCCCGCATGCCGAGGAGGCCGAGTGCCGCGTTCGGCGTCACGAGGGGCGGCCCCGGGCCGTTGTCGCGGACGCTGAGGTGCAGGGCGTCGGAGGCGTAGTGGAGTTCCACGTCGACCGGGGCACCTCCGGCATGCTTGCGAGCGTTGGTGAGGGACTCCTGGATGACGCGGTAGGCGGCGAGCTCGGTCCCCGGTCCCAGGGGGTACGGGGCACCGCTGAGGATGAGACGTATCGAGCCGGTGGAGGCTTTGCGGGCCTCGTCGAGCAGTTCGTTGAGCTGGGTCAGGTCGGGCTGCGGCCTGCGCTCGCGTCCGGTGGCGGACTCGGTGTCGTCGCGCAGCACACCGAGCAGCCGGCGCATCTCGGTGAGGGCAGCGCGGGCGGTGTCGCCGATGCCGAGCAGCCGTTTGCCGCCTTCGGCGGGCATACCGGGAGTCGCCACGCGGGCTGTCTCGGCCTGCACCGCGATCATGGAGATGTGGTGGCCCACGACGTCGTGCAGTTCGCGGACGATACGGGCGCGCTCCGCGCGTGCCGCGTTCTCCCACTGGGTGCCGACCATGACTTCGCGAATGGCGTGCTGTTCCCGGTCGCCTTCGCCCGCGCGCCTGGAGAGACCCGCGAAGGCGGCCATCGGGGCGAGTACGGCGAGGAGCACCGTGCGCACCCGGTAGTCGGTGTCCGTGGACCCGGCGAGGGCCAGGGCGAGGAAGGGAACGGTGCTGAGCGTCGCCGCCAGGGCGTGTCCGCAGCGGCCGAGCCGGTAGTGGGCGATGAGCTGAGCGGCGAATCCCGCCAGCGTCAGCGTGTGGAAGATCGCGAGCGATCCGAAGCTCGCGACGGTCACCGTGAGCCCGGCGAGGAGGGGCCGCAGCACGGCCAGCGGCAGTGCGGTGCACAGGCACAACAGACCGATGATCATGGCGAGTTGGATGCCGCCGAGGTCACTGCCCTGGGCCGCGGTCTGGGCGGTGTCCGCGAACATCCGCGGGATGGAACCCCGGTGGGCGACCACTTCGGTGAGCGATTCGGCGACCGCGAGACCGCACAGCGACGAGAGGAACACGGCGTTGCGCGGAAGTTCCGCGGCCCGCCGTAACACCCCGGTCCAGCTGTCACGCCAGGCAGTCGCACGGTTCACGCCGGTCATTATGGCAGTCGGCCCTCCGCGCGGGCGTCCCCCGGAACAGTGATCACCCGCTCCCCCGCGCGAGGGGTGGAGCAACTTCGTCCACCAGGCGGCCACCCGGTTCTGGACCAAGCTGGAATTTCTCACCAGCTCGCCATCCTGATCGCCAGGGCCAACAACACCTACGATCTGCCGCCCGTGCGCATGCAGCTGGGACGGCTCATGGGCTGGCTCAACGTCGCCAGGTCGATGGTGCTGGCGGCCGAGGCCGCGCACGAGCAGGTCGCGGGCTCGGACGGCGTCGTCCGGATCAACCAGGAGATCGCCTCCGCCCACCGCGCCATGGCGGGTGGCCTCTATCCGAAGGTCCTCGCCGAGATCAAGATGCTGGCGGGAGGCGGACTGACCCAGCTGCCCGCCTCCGGATACGACCTGACCCACGTCGAACTCGGGCCCCTGGTCGCTAAGTACGTCCGTTCGCCCGGGCACCCCGCCGAGCAACGGATCAAGCTGATGAAGCTCGCCTGGGACGCCCTCGGCTCCGAATTCGCCTCCCGGCACGAGCAGTACGAGCGCTTCTACCACGGCGCTCCGCACGTCTACCTCCCCGGCATCGTGCGGGACGGCAACCCGGATCTGCTCGCGGCGTTCACCCAGTCCTGCCTGGACGGCTACCAGCTCGACGAACAGCCTTTCGCGGGGCGGGGGAAGGCGCATGGCAGCGCCTGACCGCTGGCGGGCGCTCGCGCTGCTCGCCTGCACGCAGTTCGTACTGATCCTCGACACCTCGATCATCAACGTCGCGGCGCCCTCGATCGGCAGTGACCTCGCCATCTCGCCCGCCGAACTCTCCTGGGTGGCCAACGCCTATCTGGTCTCCTTCGGAGGGCTGCTGCTGCTCAGCGGCCGGGCAGCGGATCTGCTCGGGCGGCGCAGGCTGTTCGTCTCGGCTCTGGGCACGCTGGCCGCCGCCTCGCTGCTTGGCGCGCTGGCCGGAAGCGCCCCGGTCCTTATCACGGCGCGCGTCGTGCAGGGCGTCGGCGCCGCGATGGCGGCCGCCGCCGCGCTCGCCCTGCTGCTGGCGCTGTTCGACGACGGACCGGAACGCCACAAGGCGCTCGGTATCTTCGCCGCGGTGGCAGGGGCCGGGGGCGCCGCCGGTACGGTGCTCGGCGGTGTCCTCACCAGCTGGCTCGGCTGGGAGTCCACCTTCGCCCTGAACGTCGTCGTGGGTCTCGGGCTGATCCTTCCGGCCCGCCGGCTGCTGCCGGCCGGGGACCGCGCCGGGGACGAGGGCGGCTTCGACCTGCCGGGCGCCGTGTTGAGCACCTGGCCCTTGGTGCGGTAGGAGTACTTCGAGTCCGGTCGCTTCAGGAGCCGGTCGGCCACGCGCGGACGCCGGGGTTCACTGTCGAGCTTGCGACGCACCTTGGACGCCAGCATGCTCATGAACGCCCTCGTCTTCGCGGCCGTGGTGGCGGTCCGTGCGATCACGCTGCGGCGCACGTGCTTGAGGACCTTCAGGAACGAGATGCGGTCAGGATCGAGCCCTTCCCCGTCGGCCAGTTCCATGATGATCCGGGTCAGGCAGTGGTGAACGACCAGGTGTGCCCACGCTTCCTGACGCGCCAGATCCGGGTCGGCGGAGCGCAGGACCTGCTGCGGTCCCCGCTGGAACGTCTTGATCTGGCGGTATGAGGATTCCGCTTCCCACCTTTCCCGGTACAGGGCCGCGAGTTCGGCTGCCGGGTACTGCTCGGGGTCGAGCAGATCGGTCAGCAGTCGGATCTCCTCGCCGCCGTCGACGCGGTACTCGACCACGCGCAGGACGACATGTCCTGGTGCCGCCCGCTTCTGCCCGGCCAGGTTCATCCGGGCCAGGTAGGTCCCGTCGGGGAGGTCTTCGATCGGCCGGGCGGCCACGCACGAGCGCGCCCGGATCAGCAGGTGGGCACCGGCGTCGGTATAGTCGCGCCACAGGGCCACGCCGGGGAAGCCCCGGTCCATGATGACCAGCATTCCGGCTGCCGACGGGGCGAGTCTGATCGCCAACTCCGGCTCCCCGCGGCAGAATCCGTCCACCGCCGCGTCGATCTGGGCATGGGTTCCGGTCTCGGCCAGCGTGACTACTCTCACCTGGGGAAACCCCGCGTCCTGCCCGCGGGCGTCCTTTATGCCGCCGAGCTGGCGCCGGTTCGCCTCCGTCTCCGGGGCGTCAAGTACGAATCCGTCCACCGCCGCCAGGCGCATCCCCTGGTAGAAGGAGACCTCCAGATCAGCGGGTGCCAGCGGTCCAGCCAGCTGTCGGAAGACCGCCTCGAGGACCTGCGGCCCCAGACGCCGCCGGGCCCTGGTGAACGAGGACTTGTTCGGAATGCTCCGGCCCAACTCCGGCATGCCGCCCACCAGATGCTCGGCTACGTCGTCATAGGAGTCCTGCTGGAACAACGCCAGCGCAAGCGTGAAATAGACCATGAACCCGGCAGGCAGCGCACCGGGCTTCTTGTCCCTGACGCCGCACTGGACCAGCGTCTCCGTGATGAGTTCCGGGGTCACCCACCGGGTCACCGCCCCCAACCGCACTTGATCGGATAAACCCACCCAGGGATGCATACCGAGTCCAACGACCACACCACCACAGCGTCACGACGAACTGCCTGTAGTGCACAAGCAATGGCATTGTGTTCCTGGCGGGAAGTGACAGACTGTCACTTCCAGACCGGTGTCGTGAGCGAAAGTGGCCAGCCCGTTCTTCCAGGCGCGTACGCGGTATCCGTTGGAGCCACCCGCGTCGGCAGTAATCATCAGGCGGGAAGCGTTCGGGTAGCGGTGCTGTCCCTCGCCGTCCCACCAGCGGCGCAGGGTGGCCACGGCGAAGGCGGCGGTGTCGCCGTCGCAGCCGACCGAGACCCAGCCGGCGTCCGCGCCGATGTCGTAGATCCCGTACGGCACCGCCTTCAACGCGCCTTTCTCGGGGAAGTCGTGGGCGCGGACCTGGACAGGCTGTCCGGCCGGGTGCCACTCCCGCCCGACGACCGCGTAGTTGCCCAGGGTCTCCTTCTTCTTGGCGTCCACGCTGATGACCGGCTGTCCGGCCTCCGTGAACTCCTTGACCCGGTCGTTGATGTAGTGGAACTGGGCGTCCCGGTCGGGGTGCCTGGCCCCCTCGGTGGTACGCGAGGTGCCCTGCAGCGAGAATCTCTCGGCCTTCAACAGGGTGGCCACCGTGTCGTGCCCGATCCGGCGCCCCTGCCGGGACAACTCCGCGGCCAGAGCACGGGTGGACTTCACCGTCCACCGCAACGGCGACTCCGGATCTCCCCGCTGCCCCGGCTCGACCAGCGCAAGCAGGGCCAGCACCAGCGCCGGATCGGCATCCCGCAGTCGCTTGCGGCCTCCGCCCACCGCCCGGACACGGCCATCGGGCTCTTCACCCTGCTCCAGCTCACGCAGCCCGCGCGACACCGTGGACGCCGCCACTCCGGCGGCCTCGGCCACCGCGCGAACCCCACCACGTCCCCGCACCCGGGCCGCGGCCCCCAGCACCAGCCGCCGCTGCCGCTCATCCAGATGCGGCATCAGCAGCCCTAACGCCTCCGCCAGCCCCGCCTCGATCCCCTCCGCCACACCCGCATCCTACGGGCCAACAGCGCCTTAAAACCGAGGAGTTATTTTTCGACAGCCCCCTGTCCGGGGAGGAGCTTCAAGCGTGCGCAATGAGGATTCGGTTGACCGACCGGGGCCACTGATTATCGCTTTGTGGAGTGCCCCCCGGTCGCGCTCCACGGCTTTCCTCAAGATGCTGATGGAGCGCGACGACATCGTCTCCCTGCACGAGCCGTTCTGCCGTCTGGCCGACTTCGGGGAGGCCGAAGTCGGCTCCCGGACAGTGCGCACCGAGGCCGACCTCATCGCGGCGATCCGTGAACTCGCCCAGGACAAGCCGGTCTTCTTCAAGGACACCACCGACTTCAGGTATCCCGGGGTCCTGTCCGACCAGGCGTTCCTGCGCGAGGTGGCGCACACGTTCATCATCCGGGACCCCCAGGAGGTGATCGCCTCGCACTATGCGCTCAACCCCGATCTGAAACGCGACGACGTCGGTTTCTCCCGGCTCCACGAGCTATATCTGGCGGTTGCGAAGGGCAGGGTTCGGATCCTCTGATGGTCGACTCGGACGATCTCCTCGACCACACCGAGGAAATCGTCCGGATCTACTGCGAGCGCACCGATCTCGCCTTCCGTCCGGACACTCTGGAGTGGGCTCCCAGAATTCCGAAGGAGTGGCAGCTGACGGAACGCTGGCCGCGCTTCTTGCAGGCGAGAGTTACCGTGCTGCCGTGACGCACCCTGTCGATGACCCGGTAGCTGGTGCCCGGGCCTGAGCGAACATTGAGGGGCAGGCGGTGAGTCACCAGGCGGCCCTTGACGCGAGCGGTGCGGCTCGAGGGCCTGTTTGGGTTCACCGTGTGCCGGTGGCTGGAGGTCGAGGGCTGCGGCGGCACGGAGTACCGGGCGGGCGCCGAGACCCGCGGGGACGGCGCGGACTGTCCAGGCGTCTGGGGGATGCCGTCGGCCGCCACGGCCGCCGAGGGAAACAGGATGAGCGTTGCCACGGCAGCCAGCAGGCCGCGCTGTACGGTGCGTCGGATCATGGGAACCTCCTACGGGTCGAACTACGGGTTACGCCGGACCGCCATACCGGAGCGTGACCATCCGCACTCGGAACGTTTCCGGCGCGGGGCGCAATGATGCTGTCCCAATGAGTTCCGGGAGGAACTGGGACGTCCCACTGACCCGCTGGAACGGCGCACCTCGCCCCCCGTTATGTTCTTCGTCGTCCTGCAAGAGGGCCGCTGACCTTCGGGAAGGGCGCCGAGGCCCGATCCATGACGAATGTCAGGGTTCAACGCTGCGTAGTCAGCACCAAGTCAGCACGGGACGGGTAATCAGGCTCCATCGGCCATATCCCAGGACCTTACGACAACAGCATTGACCTATAAACGGCTCGCGGGTTTCATGGCCTGCCACCGGCCCCGGCGGGCCGCGTCCTCCCTCGAGCAAGGCGATGATCCGTTGGCAGCAATGACCAGGGACTCGAGCAGAAGATCCCAGGCCCCCATCCAGTCCCCTCCGGCCACGATGCAGAAGTCGCTCGGCGTCTGGGGCGGTGTGGCGATCGCCGCCTCGAGCACCGCGGCCACCTCCAGCATCGGCATCGGGCTCGGCCTGATAGCCGGCATGGTCGGTCTGCATCTGCCCGCACTCATGCTGCTGGCCTTCCTCCCCATCCTGGGCATCGCAGGCGGGTACGGGCGGCTCAGCCGCGTCGAGCCCAACGCCGGCAGCAGCTACCACTGGGTCGGCCGCACCCTCAGCCCCTGGCTGGGCTTCCTCTCGGGCTGGGTCAACGTCGTCGGCCTCGGCCTCGACCCGGACTCCACGCTGCAGGCCCTGCGGGCGGTCGTCGGCCCGCTGCTGGGTGCAGTCACCCTGCTTGCCGTGGGCGGCTATCCGGCCTGGGTGTTCTACGACTCCGCCGACCACTTCGAGCTCTCCGCGGACAACGGGTGGTTCACCCTGCTCATCCCGGCCCTGATGCTCGCCTCCGGGCTGGCGGTGGCGGCCTGGGCCCGCTGGGTCCGCAAGGCCCCGTACTTCTCCCGCCGATTCGGCACCAGCCCATACTCCGACTGACCTCCTGTCCCTTGTACCCAGCGGGCCCCCGGCCCGCCGACCCACTGGAGCATCTCCCCATGCGCAAGGCCGACCTGGTCTTCACTCACGGCCCCGTCCACACCGGCGATCCCGTCCGCACCCGGGCGACCAGCCTCGCCGTCACCGGGGACCGGATCACGGCCGTCGGTCACGACGAGGTGCGGGAGCTGATCGGCCCCGGCACCGAAGTCGTCGACCTCCGCGGCAAGTTGCTCATCCCCGGCTTCCAGGACGCGCACATCCACGCCGTCTACGGCGGCGTGGAACTCGCCGAGTGCGACCTCACCGGCACTGTGGGAGTCGACGACTACCTGGCGCGTGTCCGCAACTTCGCCGACGCCCACCCCGAGCGGACCTGGATCACCGGCAGCGGCTGGTCCATGGAGAGTTTCGAAGGGGGGCTGCCCACCCGGCAGCTGCTGGACTCGGTGGTCCCCGACCGCCCGGTGTATCTGGTCAACCGTGACCACCACGGGGCCTGGGCCAACACCCGCGCGCTCGAACTGGCCGGGCTCACCAAGGAGTCCGCCGACCCGGCCGACGGCCGGATCGAGCGGGAGGCGGACGGCACGCCGAGCGGCGTGCTCCAGGAGGGGGCGACCAAACTGGTCGCGCGCCTGCTTCCCCCGAGCACCGCCGCCGACCGGCTCGCCGGCCTGCTGCGGGCGCAGAGCCTGCTGCACTCGCTGGGAATCACCGGCTGGCAGGACGCCCTGCTCGGGGTCTTCAACGGCCAGCCCGATCCCGCCGACGCATATCAGACCGCGGCCCGCGAGGGCACGCTGACGGCCAGGGTCACCGGCGCGCTGTGGTGGGAACGCGACCGCGGCGCCGAGCAGATCCCCGAGCTGGCCGCCCGCCGCAAGGAGCTGACCCACGGCAGGTTCCGGGCCGACCGGGTCAAGATCATGCAGGACGGCATCGCGGAGAACTTCACCGCCGCGATGACCAGCCCCTATCTGGACTCCTGCGGCTGCGCAACCGCCAACACCGGCCTGAGCTTCGTCGACCCGGTGGCGCTGCGCTCCCATGTCACGGAACTGGACGCCCTCGGCTTCCATGTGCACTTCCACGCCCTCGGTGACCGTGCGGTGCGCGAGGCGCTGGACGCCGTCGAGGCCGCCCGTACCGCCAACGGCCGCCGGGCCACCCGGCACCACCTCGCCCACCTCCAGGTCGTCCACCCCGACGACCTGACGCGGTTCGCCGAGGTCGGCGCGATCGCCAACATCCAGCCACTGTGGGCCGCGCACGAACCGCAGATGGACGAGCTGACCATCCCCTTCCTGGGGCCGGAACGCGCCGCCTGGCAGTACCCGTTCGGCGCCCTGCTGCGGGCCGGCGCCACCCTCGCGGCGGGCAGCGACTGGCCCGTCAGCAGCCCCGACCCGATCGCCGGAATCCATGTCGCCGTCAACCGCACGGAGCCCGACGCCACCGACGGCCGGGTCTTCCTGCCGGAGCAGCGCCTCGACCTCACCACCGCCCTCGCCGCCTACACGGCCGGTTCGGCCCACGTCAACGGCGTGGACGAGGCCGGCAGCCTGCAGGCCGGACTCCTCGCCGACCTGGTCGTGCTGGACCGCGACATCTTCACGGCCCCGCCGGAGGAGATCGCCGAGGCGAAGGTCGTACGGACGTACGTCGGAGGAGCGCTGGTCCACTCCGCGGAGTAAGAGCACAAGGCCCGGGCGTTGCCGCTGCCGCTGCCCGTTCGGGGCGGGCAGCGGCAGCGCCCGGCCGTCACAGGCCCTGACAGGCGGGCCCGCCGTGCTCGCCCGACCTTCCGGATCACCACGAACGAAGGAGTCCCTCATGACCGACCTCACGGACCTCGCCTATCTGCCGGCCACCGAAGCACTGCGCCGGTTCCGCGACCGCTCGCTGTCCCCCGTCGAGCTGATGACCGCGGTCATCGCGCGCGCCGAGGCCGTCGAGCCGAAAGTCAACGCCCTGGCCGAGCGCACCTTCGACGAGGCACTCGCCGCCGCCCGCGAGGCCGAGGCACGCTACGCGGGCAAGGGTGAGCCGCCCCGCCCGCTGGAGGGGCTGGCCGTCGCGACGAAGGAGGAGCAGCCCATCGCCGGCCGCCGCGCCACGGACGGCTCCCTGGCATACGAGAACGAGATCGCCGACGAGACCCACCCGGTCGTCGAGCGCGTCCTCGCGGCAGGCGGCATCGTGCACGCGCGGACCACGACGCCCGAGTTCAGCTGTGCGGCGGTCACCCAGTCGCGGCTGTGGGGCGTCACCCGCAACCCGTGGAACCTTCAGTTCTCGCCCGGCGGCTCCTCGGGCGGCGCCGGCGCCGCGCTCGCGGCGGGCGAGACCACCCTCGCGACCGGCTCCGACATCGGCGGCTCGATCCGCATACCCGCCTCGTCCACGGGTACGGTCGGCTTCAAGCCGCCGTACGGGCGCGTGCCGGCGATGGCTCCGTTCAACCTCGACACGTACTGCCACGACGGCCCGATGGCCCGCACCGTCGCCGACTGCGCCCTGCTGGAGAACGTCATCGCCGGGCCGCACCCGCTCGACAGCGTCTCCGTGAAGCCCAAGCTGGTCCTGCCGGACCGCTTCGAGGGCGCCGAGGGCCTTCGCGTCGCCCTGTCGGTCACCCTCGGGGACTGGCAGGTCGACCCCGAGGTCGAGGCCAACACGCGCGCGGTCGCCGAGGCACTGCGCGCCGCCGGAGCGATCGTCGAGGAGGTCGAGGTCGCGATCACGCGTGCGGACGTCATGAAGGCCGCGATGATCCACTTCGGCACGATCTTCGGCCCGTACATCGCGTCGGTCGCCGCCGAGCACGGCGACAAGCTGACGCGGTACGCGCTGGCCTTCGCCGAGCGGGCCGGCCGCGCCGCCCGCGAGCCGGGCAGCTTCCTTCAGGGCCTGACCACAGAGGGCGCGGTGCAGGCGGAGATCGGCGCGCTCCTCGAACGGTACGACGTGCTGCTCTGCCCCACCCTCGCCATCCCGGCCTACGCGGCGGACGACGACTACACGTCGACGAAGGTCGTCATCAACGGCGTCGAGCTGGACGATTATCTGGAGGCGTCGCTCACCACGGTGTTCAATATCGCCAGCCGCTGCCCCGTGCTGAGCGTGCCGTCCGGATTCGCATCGACCGGCGTTCCGACGGGAGTGCAGATCGTCGGGCGTACGTACGACGACACCACAGTCTTCCGCGCCGCGTCGGCGATCGAGGCTGTCCGTCCCTGGAACCGCATTCCGGCCCTGTGACCCCGGCACGGGTGCGCGTGCGCCCAGAAGTTGCCGCGCGCACCGCGGGCACGGGTGGCGCTCGATGTCGTCCGCGTCGGTCTAAGGCTCTTGAGGGTCCGTCATGAGCCCGAATTTTCACACAATGCAACTCTCAGAACGGGGTCCGACCGCTTTTGAGTGAGAACGAGTTGTGCGAACCGATCGAGGACCCGGAGGGCCTTTCCGGCCCTCAAGTGATCTTGCTCGGGCAAAGGACCGTTTGTGAGACTCTTCGCGCGTGGGTGCGGCGTGCGCCGGAGATGTGGAGGAGCCGAGCTGGCCGACCGAGGTGTGCGACGCGTGCGGCGTGGTGATCGACCGGATCTCGACAGCATGTTCGGTACCGACGAGATGACCGCTCCTCCCGTTATCGGCGGTTAGACGTCTGGGCGGGCGCCGCGTGTGGCGCCCGCCGATGCGGCCACCACGCACAGCACCGCGATCCACTGCGACCAGTGCAGCGACTCCTGGAGCACGATGAGGCCGATGAGGGCCGCCATCGCTGGTTCGAGGCTCATCAGGATGCCGAACACGCGTGGTGGGATCTTGCGTAGTGCTTCCAGATCCAGCGAGTACGGGATCACCGACGACAGCAGTGCCACGCCGAGCCCCGCAACCAGGACCCACGGCTGAATCAGCGCCGTTCCGCTGTCGGCCACGCCGAATGGCACAGCCACCAGTGCCGCGACGGCCATTCCCAGAGCCAGACCATTGCCTTCCGTGGTGTGGCGGCCCAGCGCCGAGCCGACCAGGATGTACAGGCCCCAGCACGTTCCTGCGGCGAGGGCGAACAGAAAACCGACAAGGTTGAGGTCGCCGCGTCCCTCCATCAGCAGGACCACACCGCCTGCCGCGAGCACGGCCCAGAAAGCGTCCAGCCATCGCCTCGACCCGGCCAGGGCCACCGCCAGCGGCCCGAGGAACTCGATGGTTACCGCGATCCCCAGCGGGAGCCGGGCCAGCGCCTGGTAGAAGCACAGGTTCATCAAGCCGAGAATCACGCCGTAGCTGAGCACCACTGTCCACGTGCGACGATTCATGCGCAGTGACGGCCGCCACAACAGCATCAGCACCGCCGCCGCGAAGAACAGTCGCAACGCGACTGTCCCGAAGCTGCCCACTGCGCTGAACAGGTTCTTGGCCAATGCCGAGCCCACCTGAACGCTGACGATGCCGAGCAGCACCAGCGCCGTTGGCCGGATCGCGCCGAAGGTACGTCCGGCCAGCACGGTCAGGGAGAAGCGGGGGGACGGGGCGCGTTTGGTCCTGTCGCCGTTCATGGTGGCCACGTGTGGAGTATCGACGATCGGGCGCCGCGCGTCTCGTGATTTTCCATCGCCACCCGGGTCAGCCCGGTGGGCGCGCTGTGCAGCACCGGGCCATTGCGCGATGCCGCCTGGCTTGCCGTAGCGCACGGACGTCTCGGACGGCGTCAGCCTCCGCGTCCTGCTCGAGTTCCCCGACCGCCGTCAGGATCTCGGCGTCAGCGCTTCCGCCTTCTCCCGCGCGGCCTGGACGGGGACGTCGGCGTCGATGTGCTGGAGCACGGTGCGGTAGTTCCCGATCAACGCCTCGACGATGGCCTGCTGTTGCTCCCGGATCAGCGCCAGCAGCTGGGCCAGCAGGTGCTCGTCGCAGTCGGTACGGGTGGCAGCCCACTCAACCTCGTCACGGCTCGGCGCGAAGAACAGATGCAGCTCATGCGCGGTGATCAGCCGCTTGAACCGCGGATACGCGGTCCTCTCGATCGAGGTCACAACCCACCCCGCCCCAGACGGAACCCAACATCACCACCAACGACGCCGAGCCGAACGGGCGACGGGGTTGGGGCGCTCAACGATCCAAGATCATCCCGTGGCGGGTTTCTGGCGTATCTGGGTCATGCCCGAAGACCGCGAATCGGCGCTACCTGGACAACGCTCGACCCGTACTGGCACGGCAGGGAGTGAGCTGACGTTGACCCATCGTCCAGGTCAACATACATATAAGAGCCAGCGTCTTCGCTGCTGCTCCTGGTCGACTACTGAACGGATCCCCCGTGCAACCCTCCGTCGAGACGACCGGATTGCCCACGCACCGTTCGCGCCCCGGCGAGTCCACGCGTGTCGGTGTCGGCTGGGAACGGCATCGTGTGCCGCTCCTGGCCACGGCCCTTTCCGCACCCCTGTATGCGATCTGGGCGATCTGGCTCGCCACCGGCGGCGGAGACCTCGCAGCTCAGGTGTCCTGGACCGATTTCGTCTCGCAGCATCCCGGCACCCCATACAACCTGTCCTGGTACGGCGGCATCCACGTCGGTAACTACAGCGTCATCGCACCGCAGTTAATGGCCTTGTGCGGTGTGCGGACCGTCACCGTGCTCTCCGGAATGGCTGCCTCCTGGCTGGCGGCGAGTCTGTTCGTGCGCAGTGGGGTGCGCAGCCCTCTGTGGCCCGCCCTCCTGGCAACGCTGACCCTTTGGTGCAACGTGGCCTCCGGGCGCTCCACCTTCGCTCTGGGCGTAGCCCTCGCCCTGGTCTCGTGTCTGGTGCTTGCAGGGGGTTCGCACCGCCTGGTCCCAGCCGGTGTCTTCGGTGCGTTGGCCACCATGGCCAGTCCAGTTGCCGGACTCTTCCTCCTGGTCGTGGGTGCAGGCCGGCTGCTGGAGCGGGACTGGCGCAGAGCCGCGGTGCTGTGTGTCCCGCCTGCGGTCGTGGTCGGACTCACCACCCTGCTGTTTCCCTTCAGCGGCGAGATGCCGATGGCGACGAGCGATGTCTGGAAGCCGGTTCTCTTCAGCCTGCTGCTCGTTGCGCTGGCGCCACGAGAGTGGAGAGTGCTGCGCTACGGCGCGGGGGTCTACGCGGTCGGGGTTGTGCTGACCGTCCTCATTCCGTCACCGGTGGGCTCCAACGTCATCCGTCTCGCCGAGTTGTTCGGACCCCCCGTCCTACTTGCCGCGCTGTTGGCCCGCGGCGTACAGGTGGCGCGCAGGATCGCTTTCGGTGCGGCGGTGGCACTGTCCCTGCAGTGGGTCACACAGCACGCCGTCCATGTACTGGAGATGTCAACTCCCGTTCCTGCATGGGCTACTGAGGCGAAGGGCGTGGTGGCCGCTCTCGACCGGCTGGGCGCCGACCGCACGCGCGTCGAAGTGGTACCTGCCATCAACCACCGGGAGGCCACCGTCCTCGGCCCGCACGTCAACCTGGCCCGTGGCTGGAATCGCCAGCTCGACGTGGAGCGCGGAGCGCTCTTCTACGACGGTTCCTTCTCCGCCGAGAACTACCGTTCCTGGCTTGACCATTGGGCGGTGGGATACGTCGTCCTGCCGGAAGGCGCCCCGGACTGGGCCGCGAAGGACGAGGCCGCACTCGTCCGCGACGAGCCGACCTGGCTGAAGCCCGTGTGGCGGGACACCCATTGGCGCGTCTATCAGGTCGAGGACGCGGTGCCCATGGTGTCGGGTGCCGGTTCGTCCGTCGTCAGCAGCGACGGAGCCGGCGTCGTCGTGCGGGCCCGCGAGCGCGGGTCGGTGATCCTGCGCATCTCCTACTCTCCCTGGCTGCAGGCCGACACCGGATGTCTGGAACGGGCGGGCGAGTGGACACGGCTGAAGGTGTCGGCGGCCGGTGAATACCGGATCGGCTCCTCGTATCGACCCCTCCGGCAGGGAACGTGCTGAGCGAGTACGTATCGCACATGCCGAGGGGCTGGGGGTCCGGGCCGAGGCCGGACCACTCGGTCGTCTCCCGCTCGTCGGTGGTGGGACCAACTCCGCCGCACGGGAATCAGCACCCCACTTCCAAACCGTGCCGAATATCGCATGTCGGGCGGATCCCCTGAGCGCCTCACCGGAGCCCTGGCAAGGGCCCCGCGGCAGCCCCATGGTGCCCGCGCGCACAGCCGCCTCCGGAACTATGGTCCCCCACCACATACGCCCCTGACCTGCCCCTTCCTACGGTGTGGCGACACGGAATCGTCCCCGCCAACCGTCCGGAAGTGGTATCCATGGCTGCCTCGGCATCCGCCCCGCCGACCACCCGCTCGCTCAAGCGCATCGTCGCCGCGAGCCTCATCGGGACCACCATCGAGTGGTACGACTTCTTTCTCTACGGGTCAGCAGCCGCGCTGGTCTTCAACAAGCTGTTCTTCCCCGACTCCGACCCGCTCGTCGGAACGCTCCTCTCCTTCCTCACCTATGCGGTCGGCTTCGCCGCCCGGCCGCTCGGTGCCCTGGTCTTCGGGCACTACGGCGACCGGCTCGGCCGTAAGAAACTGCTGGTGCTGAGCCTGCTGCTGATGGGAGGTGCGACCTTCGCCATCGGGCTGCTGCCCACGCATGCCACCGTCGGCGCCGCCGCTCCCGTACTGCTCACAGTGCTGCGTCTGGTGCAGGGCTTCGCCCTCGGTGGTGAGTGGGGCGGGGCCGTGCTGCTGGTGTCGGAGCACGGGGATGCGAAGCGGCGCGGGTTCTGGGCCTCCTGGCCGCAGACCGGGGCGCCGGCCGGGCAGTTGCTCGCCACCGGAGTGCTCTCCGCGCTCACCGCGCTGATGTCGGACTCGGCCTTCGGGGCGTGGGGCTGGCGTATCCCGTTCCTGCTCTCCGGTGTGCTGGTGGCCGTCGGCTTGTGGATTCGTCTCTCTGTCGATGAATCGCCGGTGTTCAAGGCGGCGTTGGCGCAGGCCGAGGAGCGCAAGGCGGCCGCGGCGGCTGCCGAGAAGATGCCGCTCGTCGCCGTGCTGCGGCACCACTGGCGGGATGTGCTCATCGCCATGGGCGCCAGGATGGCGGAGAACATCAGCTACTACGTGATCACCGCGTTCATCCTCGTCTACGCGACGACGGCCGCCGACCTGAGCAAGCAGACGGCGCTGAACGCCGTACTCATCGCCTCCGCCATCCACTTCGCGGTCATCCCGATGTGGGGTGCGCTGTCGGACCGGATCGGCCGCAAGCCCGTCTATCTGGTCGGGGCGGTCGGTGTGGGACTGTGGATGTTCCCGTTCTTCGCACTGATCGACAGCCGCAGCTTCGGCAGTCTGCTGCTCGCCGTCACGGTCGGGCTCATCTTCCACGGGGCGATGTACGCACCGCAGGCGGCCTTCTTCTCGGAGATGTTCGCGACCCGTATGCGGTACTCGGGTGCGTCGATCGGTGCGCAGTTCTCATCGGTCGCGGCCGGTGCTCCGGCGCCGCTCATCGCCACCGCGCTGCTCGCGGACTACCACACCTCGACGCCGATCTCGCTGTACGTCATCGCCGCGGCGCTCATCACCGTCCTGGCGGTCGTGTGCGCCAAGGAGACCCGCCACCGGGATCTCACGGACATCGAGGCGACGGCGGAGCCGGACGCGCCCGCGGTGCTGCCCGCCGATGCCCGTATCGCCTGAGTTCCGGTGGCCGGACGGGCCGGGGAACCGGCCCGTCCGGCCACGGTGCGTGTACTACCGCGTCACGGCTGGACCGTCGGCTCGAACCAGGTCGGTTCGTCGGTCAGGGACTGCTTGATCCGGAGGAGACCGAACTCGTTCAACGGCGGCAGGGCGTCGAGCGGGAACCAGTCCACCTCCAGGGACTCGTCGTCATTGACGCGCGCCTGACCGCCGGTCGCCCTGCAGCGGAAGGTGATGTCCATGAACTGGCACCGGTCGCCATTGGCGTACTGCACAGGGTTCAGCGCCTGGGTGAGCACCACCCGCTCCGCCACACAGTGAACGGCGGTCTCCTCGTACACCTCGCGCACCGCCGTCGTCGCGGGCTGCTCTCCCGGTTCGCAGATGCCGCCGATGAGCGCCCACTTGCCGGTGTCGGAGCGTCTGCCGAGCAGAACCCTGCCCTCGTCGTCGAAGACCACGGCGCTGACGCCCGGCAGCAGGAGCAGCTGTGTGCCCGCCGTGGCACGGATTTCACGGATGAAGTCAGGAATGGCCATGCGCCGACCCTACGTGGCCCACGCCACCGTTCAGCGTCCTCGGCGCGCCCGTACCGACCTGACGGTCACCCAGCCCAGTCCCGCTGCGGCGATCAGCACGAGCAGCCCTTCGGGGAGCGTGCCCAGCCGGGTCGCGGGGGTCAGCGAGGAGCGCAGCGGCACCTTGTCCACCAGCGCGTCCGGGGTGAACATCTTCGTCTTCTGGACGATCGTCCCGTCCGGGCGGATGACCGCGCTGACGCCGCTGGTGACGGGGACGACGACTGACCGGCTGTGTTCCACGGCCCGCACCCGGCTCATGGCCAGCTGCTGGTACGTCATCTCGCTGCGCCCGAAGGTGGCGTTGTTGCTGGGGACCGCGATCAGCTGGCTGCCGTGTTCGACCGTGTCCCGTACGGCGTCGTCGAACGCGGCCTCGTAGCAGGTGACGAGCCCCACCTTGGTGCCCGCGAGGTCGAACACGCCGACCTTCTTGCCCGGTCCGAAGTCGCGCTGCACCCGGTCGACGTCGGAGCTGAAGATGCGTACGAAGGAACGCATCGGCATGTATTCGCCGAACGGCTGGACATGGCGCTTGTCGTACGTGGCGACGGGGCCGCCCGACGGGTCCCACTGGATGAGGGTGTTGCGCAGCTTGCCGGTGTCGGGCTCGATGACCGCGCCGACCACGGTGGGGGCGTTGATCGCCTTCACCGCGTCGTCGATGACGATCCGCGCGTCGGCATTGCGGTAGGGGTCGAGGTCGGAGGAGTTCTCGGGCCACAGGACGAAGTCGGGCTGCGGCACCTTGCCCGCCTTCACCTCGCGGGCGAGCTGTTCCGTGCGGCGTGCGTGGTTGTCAAGAACGGCGCGGCGCTGGGCGTTGAAGTCGAGTCCGAGGCGCGGCACATTGCCCTGGATCGCGGCGACGGTCGCGGTTCCGTCCTCCGCCGAGTCGTCGACGAGCGGGCGCGCCGCCAACGCCCCGGCCAGGGGTACGAGGACGGTCGCGGCCGCGGCGGCAACCGCGGCGCGGGGGATCCGGCCGGTGCTGCGGTACGTACGGAAGGAACGCACCGTTTCAAACAGGCCGAAGCCGCACAGCACCACCGCGAACGAGAGCAGCGGCGTGCCGCCCACTGCCGCGAGCGGCAGGAACACGCTGTCGGCCTGCCCGAAGGCGATCTTGCCCCAGGGGAACCCGCCGAACGGCACCCGGGCCCGGACCGCCTCGTCCAGGGCCCAGACCGCGGCGGCCCAGACCGGCCACCAGGCGAGCCGGGACACGGCGGCGATCCCGATGCAGCCCACGGCCACGAACAGCGCTTCGGCGGCGGCGAGCGCCAGCCACGGCACCGGGCCGACCTCCTCGCCCGTCCAGTGCAGCAGCGGCAGCATGAAGCCGAGCCCGGTGAGCAGGCCGAGGCCGAATCCGGCGCGCAGCCGACGGTCGTGCAGAACCCAGCCGAGCAGTGCGAAACCGGGCAGAACCAGCCACCACAGCGGTCGGGGCGGGAAGCTCAGATACAGCAGCACACCCGACAATACAGCCGCGGCCGGCCGTGCGAGCCGCGGCCGGAACCGTCTCCCCCGCGGCTGAGTGACGGAGGACTGCGGGTCGTCGACTGGGCTGATGGTGGCGCTCACCCGGCGGATTCTACGGTGGTGAGGCGAGCGCGGGGCAGGCCCGGGGTGGTACCGGAATGCATTCGGAATGTTTCCTGCCGGATCGTTCCTGCGCTTTTCCTCCACAAACCCGCACCATTCCCGTTACGGTGTGCGCCAGTCCCCCGCCGACCGGCCGGATCCGGCCGTCGTGGACGGGACGGTCACAGTTCGGGGGGGTCGGACACGATGACTGCACGGGCGGGCCGGTACGGGGCTCGGGAAGGCGGCAGCGCGTCCGATGCCGCCGGAGCCGTGATCCTCGCCGCCTGCGCGATCTGGTCCTTGATCAGCGCGGCCGGACGGGAGACCAGGCCGGAGGGTGTGCTGCTGGCGCTGCTGGCTGTCGCCGCAGGGTTCGCCTGCGGCCGGATCTGCGGCACGCTGCTGCCGGTGGCCACCGCGGCGGTCGCCGCCGTCGCCGCCCTCGTCCTGGCGCTCGCCTCGCGCGGTGGTATGCCGGGCGCCACCGCCGCTGCCGATGTCGCGCCCGGTCACACCGGGGCGGCGGCCGCGCTGCTGGTGCTGGCCGCGGGTGCCGCCTGCTGTGCGGCCGCGGCGGCCCGCCGGGCACCGGTGCGTCTCACGCTGCGACTGCTCGCGCTCGGCGCCGCCTGCGCCGCGCCGGCCATGCACTCGGTGGTCGGATTCGTCACGGCGTTCGGGGTGCTGCTCAGTTCGTTGGCCGCGGTCAGGATGCGCCGCAGACTGCTCGGCCTGACCGGGCTGGCGCTGGTCACGGCGCTGGTCGTCGGTGCGTCATGGGCGGTGGCCGAGGATGCGCTGCCCGACGGGCTGATGGTCTCTCTGGAGGGGCAGCTCACCCGGAACCGGGTGCTGCTCTGGCAGGACGCGGTGGATCTCGCCGAGGAGCATCCGCTGCTGGGCATCGGACCCGACCGGTTCGCCGAGCTCAGCCCCACCGCCCAGCAGACCGTGCGGTCGGACGGGAAACCCCACTCGGCGCCGCTGCAGCAGGCCGCCGAGCAGGGGATCGTGGGGGTGGCGCTGCTGGGGGCGGCGTTCGGCTGGCTGCTGTACGTGCTGTGGCGCTCACCCCGCACCACGGCGGTCGTCCTGACGGCGGGCGCCGCGCTCACCGCATTGGCGGCGCTGGCGAGTGTCGGGAACGCGCTGAGCTTCACGCCGGTGACGGCGGGCGTGGGGCTGCTCGCGGGGCTGGCCTCGGCCCGGCAGCCGATCGGGGACGGCACGCCGGGCACATCCCGTACGGAGAATGACGAGGATGCGGACCGTGCCGCGTACGGGACGGGGACCGCGGCCGGACGCCGTCCGCAGACCGGCCGCACCCCCCTCTGACGGGTGCGGCACTGCTGACCGCTCAGGCCCCGGCAGACGCGTCGGCTGCCGGCAGGTGGAGCCGTTCGCGGATGAACCGTACGCCCTCTTCCGCATCGTCCACCGTCACGGTGAACGTCCTGCCGTCGCCGAGCTCGAGCGCTAGGCCCTCTCCCCTGCGGACCACCACGGCTGTCCCCTGCTCGGGGCGCCAGCGGTAGCCCCAGCCGCCCCAGTGGCGGGGGGTGACCCGGGGGACGAACTCCGCCCCGACCACATGGGTGAGCAGGATCCGTCGGCGCGGCAGACCCATGTGGCCGCAGCGAACTTCCAGGGCGTCTCCGTCGACCCGCACGGCCACGTTCACAAAGGCGAGCGTCCCGAACAGCATGAGCAGTCCGGCCGCCACGCAGCCGATCACCGACATCAGCAGAGGGGCGATGCCGGAGGTCCAGTTGGAGCTCACGGCGAGCTCGATACCCAGTGCCAGGCACGCCGCACCGGCTGCGGCGAGCACCCACTGCGCCTTGTTGGTGGCCCGGCCGGTCCAGACGGCGGGAGCCGCCTCGGTGCCGGTGCGGCTCGGTTTCCGGGGGTGGTCCCTCATGCCAGCAGCGTACTCAGAATCCACGCAGCCGGGATGGGTCCGAACGGCCCTCGCTGAGCCGCCGACGGCTCAGCGGACGGGGCTGACGGCTGCCAGCAGCCGCCCCTCGGCGTAGGTCAGGGCGGCTTCCGGCAGCTCGGCGTCACGACCGCTCAGGAGCACGGTGAGGGAGGTGGCCGGCTCGGCCGACGGGGCGGGTGCGACCCCGATCCTGCGCAGCGCCTGGGCGGCGACGGCCCCGGCGGAGCCGTGCAGTGCTACGGGCGGCAGGCCGGGCTGCTGTACGGCGGCACGGATCCGTTCGGCGACCAGTTCGTAATGGGTGCAGCCGAGAACGACGGCCCGTACGCCCGGTGGAGTGAGCGCGGCGGCTGCGGCGACGGCACGGTCGATCGCGGCTTCGTCCGCGTTCTGCACGGCGTCGGCGAGACCGGGGCAGGGGACCTCGGTGACGTCGACGGAGCCGGCGAATTCGCGGATGAGTCCGCGCTGGTACGGACTGCCCGTCGTGGCGGGGGTCGCCCAGATGGCGACGGGTCCGCCGCCGGCCGCGGCCGGCTTGATCGCGGGGACGGTGCCGATGACGGGCAGCGTGGGTTCCAGCGCGGCACGGAGCGTCGGCAGGGCGTGTACGGAGGCGGTGTTGCAGGCGACGATCAGTGCGTCGGGCCGGTGTGCGGCGGCCGCGCGGGCCACGGCCAGCGCGTGCGCGGTCAGGTCCTGCGGCGTCCGCGGACCCCAGGGCATGTTGTCGGGGTCGGAGGAGAGCACCAGATCGGCGTCGGGCCTCAGCCGACGTACGGCGGCGGCCGCCGGGAGCAGGCCGATTCCGGAGTCCATGAGCGCGATCTTCACCCGGTCACCATAGTCGACCGCCCTTGCGGTCTCGTCGGAGTGGGGCAGACTGCGGCGAATGAGCGCCGTTGCCTGGATCGCCGTGGGTTCGCTGGCCGCATGGGTGTGGCTACTGCTGGGACAGGGGTTCTTCTGGCGGACCGACCAGCGGCTGCCTCGGCGTGCGGGGCCGGACCGCTGGCCGTCGGTCGCGATCGTCGTGCCCGCGCGTGACGAAGCCGACATGCTGCCGGTGAGCCTGCCGTCGCTGCAGGCGCAGGACTATCCGGGGGCAGCGGAGATCTTCCTGGTCGACGACTGCAGCAAGGACGGCACCGGTGATCTCGCCCGTGCGCTGTCCGTGCGGTACGGCGGGCTGCCGGTGACGGTGGTGTCTCCCGGGGAGCCGGAGTCCGGCTGGACGGGCAAGCTCTGGGCCGTACGGCACGGGATCGCGCTCGCGCGGGCCCGGGAGCCGGCGCCGGAATTTCTGCTGCTCACGGACGCGGACATCGCGCATGAGCCGGACAGTCTGCGGGAGCTCGTCGCCGCCGCTTGCTCCGGCGGGTTCGATCTGGTCTCGCAGATGGCCCGGCTGCGGGTGGCGAGCGTCTGGGAGCGCCTTGTCGTGCCGGCGTTCGTGTACTTCTTCGCGCAGCTCTATCCGTTCCGGTGGGTGAACCGGGCGAAGGCACGGACCGCGGCCGCGGCGGGCGGCTGTGTTCTGCTGCGGACCGAGGCCGCCGAGCGGGCGCGGGTTCCGGAGTCCATCCGGCAGGCGGTCATCGACGACGTGTCGCTGGCACGTGCGGTGAAGCGCAGCGGCGGGCGGATCTGGCTGGGGCTCGCGGAGCGGGTGGACAGTGTGCGGCCGTATCCCCGGCTGGCGGATCTGTGGCGGATGGTCTCGCGCAGCGCGTACGCACAGTTGCGGCACAGCCCGGTTCTGCTCATCGGTACGGTGCTGGGTCTCGCGCTCGTCTATCTCGCCCCGCCGGTCACACTGGCGGCAGGGCTGCTGGGCAGCGATCGGCCGGCGGCGTGGGCAGGTGGCGCGGCGTGGGCCGTGATGGCGGGGACGTACATGCCGATGCTCGGCTACTACCGGCAGTCGATGTGGCTCGCGCCGTTGCTGCCGTTCACCGCCGTGCTGTATCTGCTGATGACGGTGGATTCGGCGGTGCAGCACCACCGCGGCCGCGGCGCGGCCTGGAAGGGACGCACCTACGCCCGTCCCGAGGCCGCACCGGACCGATGAGCGGAGGGAACACCGGTCCGTCCGCGGTGGCGGGACCCGGACGGACCGGGGGTCATTTACGGCCGGGTGTCCAGTTCATCCCCCACCCATAGGCGTAGTCGATGGTGCGCTGCGGACTCACCCCGCGTTCGGGTACGAGATAGCGGGCTTCGCGCTGCACGGTGAGGTCTCCCCCGTTGTTGGTGATGAGTGCGAGTGCGCAGACGGTGGAGGGAACGGTGCATTCGTCGAGCGAGAAGTCGATCGCGGCACCGTGCTGCGGCTGCAGGGTGACGGTCGCGTGCAGATCGGCGAAACTCCGGGCGCCTTCATAGATGGTGACGAAGATCAGGACTCGGCGGAGCCGGTCCTTGTGGTCGAGGTCGATGGTCAGGTTCTCGCCGGTGGAGACGGCGCCGCTGCGGTCGTCCCCGTCGAGGTGGATATAAGGGGGCTGCCCGAGAGCGCCGAAGGCGTTTCCGAGTGCCTGCACGACTCCCTTGCTGCCGTCGGTCAGTTCGTAGAGGGCGCAGAGATCAAGATCGAGATCCGCGTGGTTGGCGACCGCCCTGCCGAGTTTGCTGCCCCAGCTCTTGAACTGTTTGCGCACTTCCCAACTGAGATTGACTCGCATGGCTCCCGACGTGCCGCCCTGTTTGGCGAGGGAGACGGACGGCGCATCCTTGGTGAGCGTCACCTTGGAGAGCCGGACGGGCTGGGGGGACGGCGATACGGGCGGCGGGGCAGGGGGCGCCGGGGGTGCCATCGGAGCGGCAGTCGGGGGCTGAGCATGCGGGGGGAACCGGGGCGGGGGCGGCAGGTCAACCCGTGTTGCCGCTTGGGGTTGTTGAGATTGAAGAGGCTGGTGCGATTGCTGAGGCTGTTGGGGTTGCTGGGGTTCGTCGACGGAAATGCCGAAGTCCGTGGCGAGACCTTCGAGGCCGCTGCTGTATCCCTGCCCCACGGCGCGGAATTTCCAGGCGCCCTGCCGACGGTAGAGCTCACCGAGAATGAATGCGGTCTCCACCGTCGCGTCCGCGCTGTCGAAGCGCGCGATCTCCGAGCCGTTCGACATGTCCGTGATCCGTACGTACAGGGCTGACACCTGCCCGAAGCTGCCACCGTCCGCGGAGGCGGCCAGGACGATGCGCTCGATGACGGGCTCCACCCGCGCCAGATCCACCTCAAGGCTGTCCGTGACACCGCCGGCGGCGTTCCGTTTGCCCTCATGACGTACCGCGCCGGAGCCATGCACCGGCTGGTTGTAAAAGACGAAGTCCGCGTCGCTGCGCACCTTTCCCGACACGAGAAGGAGCGCCGATGCATCCACGTCCGGCGTCCCCGGGGCGGTACGCCACCCCAATTCGACCCGCACGGCCTGGGCCGCCACTGGAACATTGGTTCCTTTTAGCATGGTCATGCTCGCCCCCATCACGAGTCCGGCTGCCCGCAGACTTTTCCGTGCCAACCTAATCCGCACCCTGCCACGGGGCCCACAGTCGCGCCGGGCCCCGTCCGGTGATCCGCCGATAACCCCCCGCGAACTCGCCCTATACACGATTACAACGCGTCTCGGCGCCCTTTTTTCCCAAGTTCGCTCGCATTGGGGATCGCGGTTCACTCACATCTCGTAAACCAGCCCTCTTATCGGGCTCCCCAACGGGAACCCTCGGTGACCGCCGCGGCGAGCAGGTGGCCGTGCGCGTCCCGGAAGAGCGCGACCGCGCGCTGCTCGGCCTCGCCGAGGTCGGCGGCGAGGGCCTCCAGCGCCCTCGGGTCGGGCTCCTGCTCGTACCCGGCCCGCTCCCGCCAGAGGTGCGGCGGCATGGACTCGACGGCGTGCACATACCTGGTCCAGGCGGTGTGCAGCGACCGGTCGCCCGCGATGGCCGACGCCAGCTCGCCGATCGGCAGCTCCTCGGACCGGGCGAGGGTCAGCACCGCCGTGGTCAGCACCACCGCATCGCGCGCGGAGAGCCCCCGCAGCGACTCCGGCTCCGTCATCGCGGTGGCCAACTCCAGCAGTCGGCGGCACCGCTGGAGGACGGCCGGGGTGCCCGCGCAGCTCCGGCGAGTCGAAGGCGACCTTCCAGGTGCGGCTGAAGTGGACCGAGGACTCCACGGAGAGCGAGCAGGGGTCGTAGCAGGCCGGGCGGCACTCAGGTCGGCCCCAGCGCGGCCCCGGGGGTTAGGCAGTGTCCTTTTGATCAGATCGTCGTTTGATCTGATGTGGAGTCCAGGGGTGGGTTGCGCGATGAGGCCTGGGAGCGGATCCGGCATCTGTTGCCGTCGGATCCGCTCCGAGGCGGGCGGTGGCGCGATCACCGGTTGGTGATCGACGCGGTGGCGTGGAAGCTGCGGGGCAACAACGCCTGGCGCTCTGGCTGCTGACGGCCGTCGTCGACGACTGGGGTGGTGAGTGGGGCGTATGCAGGGCTCTGGCTCCGCACCGGGGGCACAAGTCCTGGGTTGAGGGGCGCGCCCGGAGCCGATGCGGGCGGTTCGGAGGCCGGGGCCCTCGGTCGGCACCTGAATGATGCTGATCCCCTTGCTGGGCGCGCCGCGTAGGTTCGACGCATCGGGTCGCCCAGCAGTGGCCGGATACCACGTGTGGCCCGCCCATGTCACCGTCGCTGGGTGGACGCGCACGCCGGGGCGCCTGCGGTGCAGGCGCCCCGGCATCGGTCAGCGGCGGATCTGGTAGGCGCGGGTCACCGTCTGCTCGATGGTGTTGCCATCGGCATCGGCGGCCTGCACGCGCAGCGACACGAAGCCCGCGTTCGCGGGGTTGCCGATCGTGCCGTTGAGGCCGCCGTCGAGGCGGACCTGCTGCCAGTTGGTGCCGTCGTCGTACGAGGCCCACAGCTTCGCCCCGTCGAGCTTCAGACCGTTCAGGCCCTTGGGGTAGCGCACGCCCAGTCCGATGCGGGTGGTGGAGTGCGGCCGGGCGCTGTTGGCCTGGTCGACGTCGAGTCGGTAGTCGACCGACAGGACGGGGAGCAGGGTCGGTCCTTCCTTCCGCTCGGAGTGGAAGCGCCAGTCGGTGCGCACCTTGGTGGAGGTCGTCCAGCCGGGGGCGTCCCGCTCCACGTCGGTGACCACGCGGTATTCGGCGCGCTGTGCCGTCATCGGGAAGGCGACGGGCGCCGAACGGACGCTACCGAGGAGCTGGCCGTCCCGGTAGACGGTGGACAGCGCCTTGTCGCTGCTGTCTTCGGTGGAGAAGACCTGGCCCAGCGCGGTGTCGAGCAGACCGCCCGACATCACCACACCGACATCGCCCTGCCTGACGGCCGAGTTGGGCTGTGCGTCCGGCAGCGCGGTGCGGACCACGGCCTTGTTCCAGTCGCGGTGCACGCGCTGTCCGGCTTTGAGCGTCGAGATGTCCGTCACCTTCCAGGAGCCGGCCGCCGTCCACACGGGACCTGCCTTCACCGCTTCCCAGGTGGGCACGTCCGCGGAGACGTACTCGGTCCGGGAGCGCGGCAGGACCACCCGGTCGAAGCCGAAGTACGCCGTCGGCTGCATCGGCGAGCGCGTCAGCCGGGCGTATCCGCCTTCAGTGGCCGGCGTCGAGGCGTGGAACGAGGAGTCCACGGTGGCCAGTTCCTCGTCGCGTACCCGGTAGCGCTGGTCGGCGGGGATGCCGCCCTTGCGGTACTTCAGCAGCTCGTAGGCGTACGGGCTCACCGCCGTACCGGAGATCCTGATCATGGCGTTGTCCAGGGCCGCCAGCTCCTCGCCCTGGGTGCCGGAGAGGGTCATCGCCGGGATCTTGGTGGCCGTCCGGCCCCAGTTGCCTGCGAGCCAGTTCTCGGGGATGTCGTTGTAGATGAGGATGGCGAGCGCACCGGCGCTCGCGGCGTCGTCGACCTGCTCTCCCACCGTGCGCTCGGCGCTCCGCTTCACCAGGGCGAGCTTGCCCCGGACGTCCTCGCCGGCCTTCGCCACGCGCAGGACGCGGGTGCCGTCGATACGTGCGGAGCCCGTCCAGCCCTCGAAGTAGGCCGCGTCCAGGGTCCGGTTGCCGTGCCCGACGAGGCGGGCGTCAAGTGCGGGTGCGCCGAGCGACCAGCCGGCGCGCGATTCGAAGCGCTCGTTCGCGGTCTGCGACGGGACGGAGTACACGGCCGTCTCGCCGTCCAGCCACACCTCGCGGTCGTAGATGAAGCCGCTGTCCACGGCCTGGAAGTTCAGACCGATGCGGGCGCGGTTGGTCTCCGTCGGCCGGGAGGTGGTCATGGTGACCGGGCCGGCCTTGGCGCCGTCCAGGGTGAAGGTCCGATCGGAGTCGATCACCGTGCCCGGCTGGGCGGCGTAGGTGTACTCCTCCAGCCGGCTCCAGTCGGAGTTGTAGTGGAAGATCTCCGAGATGAAAGCGTGCTCGCCGCGCGGTACCCGCACCACGACGGTCCCGTCCGCTGCGACCGGGTACGTCTCGGGCAGTCCGACGCCGCCCAGCTGCCAGGCGGTGACCGCGGCGACGCCGCTCGTCGGCTTGCCGTCGCGGTCGAGCACCTTCAGCGTGACGTCGAAGCGCTGTACGTCCCGGCCGAAGCCGACCGCCGTCACTGCCGCCGTCCGCCCGTCGGCGGAGACCGCGGTGACGTGCGCGCCGTGGGATCCGGTCGTCACGCCGACGGTGTTGAGGGTGAGGTCGACCTCGGCGGTGCCGTGCGCCGGCACGGTCACCGAGTCGGCTCCCAGGCTGAGCACTCCGGCCGGCAGTTCCTCGCCCGCGTTCTCGACCTTCAGGGCGAGGGTGACCGGCTGGTCGCCGTCGTTGACGTACTCGATCTTCTTCCCGACCGGGGCGGTGGCGTCCCAGTCACGCAGTCCGAAGTCGGCCGTGCCGCTGGCCGATACGGGCTGCCGGAGTGCGCGTGCCACGTCCACGCGGCCGGCGCCCTGGGCGTAGACGGAGGTGGCGGCGGTGGTCTTGGCCGTACTGATCAGCTGGCTCTTCAAACGGGCCGGCGTCCAGTCGGGGTGGCGCTGCGCGAGGATCGCGGCGGCGCCGGCCACGTGCGGCGTGGCCATGGAGGTGCCACTCGCGGTGGTGTACGAGCCGTCCACCGGTGTGCCCATCGTCGTGCCGGCGGCGCGGGCGGCGGCGATCCGCGAGCCCGGCGCGGTGATCTCCGGCTTGAGCCCGCCGTTACCGCCTCGTGGGCCCCGGCTGGAGAAGTCGGTGACCGCGTCGGTGGAGTCCACGGCGCCGACCGTCAGGGCCGCGTCGGCGGCTCCGGGTGAGCCGACGGACGTCGCCGCGGGGCCGCTGTTGCCCGCCGCGATGGTGAACAGCACGCCGGTCTGCGCCGTCAGTTCGTTGACCGCCATCGACATGGGGTCGGTGCCGTCGGCGCCTTCCCCGCCGCCCAGGCTCATGGAGATGACCTTCGCCCCCGAGTGCGCGGCCCAGTCCATCCCTTCGATGATCGAGGATTCCGAGCCGCTGCCGCCGTCGTCGAGCACCTTGCCCACGATCAGTCCGGCGCCCGGTGCCACGCCCCGGTACTTCCCGCCGGAGGCGGCTCCGCTTCCCAGGATGGTGGAGGCGACGTGGGTGCCGTGGCCGTGGCCGTCGCGCGCCGTCTCGCCGGGGACGAAGCTGCGGCTTTCCACGATGCGGTCGGCGAGGTCGGGGTGGGTGGCGTCGACACCGGTGTCCAGCACCGCGACCTTCACGCCGGTGCCGTCGAATCCGTCCTTCCACGCATCCGGGGCGCCGATCTGCGGGACGCTCTTGTCGAGGAGCACCTTGACCTGCCCGTCCAGCCAGAGGCGCTGGACGCCGCCCGACAGACGGGCCTTGGGGGTACCAGCGCGGGCGCTGTCGTCGTCGACGGCCTCCCAGAACGTGGCGCCCTTGCGCTTGTCGGCGCTGACGGCGGCTCCGCGTACGCCGGGGAGTTTCCGTGTGATGCGGGCTCCGCCGGGTGCGGTGTCCTTGGCGCCGGACGCGTAGCGCACGATCATCGGGGTCGACGCGTGGTGGGCATCGTCGTACCCCTGGGCGATGAGCTGGGTGACGTTGAACAGCCGGCCGTCCACCTGGCCGTTGTGCACCAGCGCTTCGACGTCGCGCGGGATCACGTACACATCGGTGCCGACGGTGTACGTCCGCAGCTCGGCCGCACTGCGGTGGTACGGGGTGATGTTGACGGCGAGGGTCTTGCCCGCCCTCGTGGCCACCGTCACCTGGTCTCCGGTGACGAGGGTGACCTTCGCGGTGCGGACTTCTGCTTGGGACGGGGTGGTTACCGCGTCCTCCCCGGTCTTCGGTGCGGGGGCGGCACCGTACACCAGGCCGCCGCCGGCCACGGTGGTGGCCATGGTGGTCGCCAAGGTGAAGCTGAGCAGTGCGGCTCTTCGCCTGAAACGCATGCTGAACGCTCTCCTTCCGCCGGCAGGGAGGGTTCCGCGACCGGCGGGTCAAGCCTCGGCAGGAAGGGGCACCGACGCTACGGCCGCGCCTGACGAAGAAGTGACATGTCCGCTCGCCGCCACTTTGCGCGTATCGAAGTCGGATGGTCGTCGTGCGTGATAGTGCGGACATCGTCCCGGTGTGCGGGTGTGGTTAGATCACGCTGCGTCCGGTGGGTGGTACATCGGTTGGGGTGGGTGGGGGCGTCGTGAGAGGCGGACACATGCTGGAGGCCGCGGGGATCGGGGCGGGGGAGGAGCAGATGTACCGCTTCCTCGTCGGGGTGCGTGAGGCTGATGCCGCGGTGATCGCGGAGCAGCTGGGGCTCGAAGTGGCGCAGGCACACAGGCTGTTGGCCTCGCTCCACAACAAGGGGCTGGTGGGGCGGGTGGCCGTTTCGCCGGCGGGGGGCGCGGTGCGCTATGTGCCGGTGGCGCCCGATGCGGCGCTGCGTCCGCTGCTGCTGCGTGGGCATGAGGCGCTGGAGGCGGCGCGGCGGGGGGTGGAGCAGCTCACCGAGGAGTACCGGGCCGGGGGGCGGCGGCATGACGCGGGGCAGCTTGTCGAGGTGATCACGGGGGCGAGTGTGATCCGGCAGCGGCTGCGTCATATGGCGTACGGGGCCAGTGAGATGCGGTGGCTCTGCAAGGCCGGCCATGTGGCCATGCCTGCGGCGGAGAACGACGAGGAGTGGGAGCTGCTCGCCCGTGGGGTGCGGTACAAGGCTATCTACGAGCGCGCTCTGCTGGAGGAGCCCGGCATGGTCGACAACGTTGCCCGGAGCATCCGCGCGGGTGAGCAGGCGCGGGCTACCGGGACGCTGCCGGTGCGGATGGTGATCGCGGACGGTTCGATCGCCATCTGCCCGCTGATGCACGGCGGTTCGGGTGGTTCGCTGGGTGAGCCGACGGCCGCGGTGGTGCGCGGCAGCAGCCTGCTCGACGCGCTGATCGCGCTGTTCGAGAGCCAGTGGGCGGCGGCGTCGCCGCTGCACGTCACGGACTCCGGTGAGCTGGCCGACTTCGGCGGCAGTCCGCGGCCCGGTGCGAACGTCGCCGACGACGAGCGGTATCTGCTGTCCCTGGTCGTCGCCGGGGTCGCGGACAAGGCGATCGCCTCGCAGCTACGGGTCAGCCAGCGCACGGTGCAGCGCCGGATCCAGGTGCTGATGCAGCGCGCCGGCGCCGCGACGCGGACGCAGTTGGTGTGGCAGGCGGCGCGGCGAGGGTGGCTGTCATGAGAGGGGGACTGTCGTGAGATACGAGCCGCTGTTCCCGTACCGCAGCGAACGTCGGTGAGTCCGTCAGGTCGGTTGTCGGTTGACCTGACGGACTCACCGGGCCGGCGGCAGGGGGGTGCCGCTCAGTTCGTGGCGAACGCGCGGCGTACTTCCTGTGTCACCTCGTTGCCCCGGTCGTCCCAGGCGCGTACGCGCAGGGACACGTAGCCGTCGGTCCGGGAGTCGGCCGGGCGGTGGGCCCGTACGTCGTAACTCCCGTTGCCTTCGGGGGTGGTCGTCGCCGGGCTCCAGTGGGCGCCGTCGTCGTAGGAGACGGAGACCTCCGTGCCCGCCACCTTCGGGCCGGTGAGGCCGTCCTGGTGGCGTGCCTTCACCCCGAAGTCGAGGGTGCGGGCGTGTCGCGGTGCGGTGCCGGTGAGGTCGGTGGGAATGTCGTAGTCGAGTTGCAGCAGGGGCAGCAGCGGGGTCTCGCCCGCGGGTGGGCGCGGGGCCGTGAACGACCAGCTGGTGCGGGTGGCGGTCGACAGCGACCACTCGGGGGTGGTGCGCTTGACGTCCAGGTCCAGGCGGTAGCGGCCGTCCGTGCCGGCTGCCGGGAAGTCCTCCCAGGCGGCGGGTGCTTCGGCGAGGAGCTTCCCGTCGCGGTAGAGGGCGGCTCGCACCTCGTCGGCGGGGGTGTCGTCCCAGTCGCCGCCGTCGGGCCTGCTGTAGTGGCCTGCGGTGGCGTCAGCGAACTCCGGTATGCGCACGATCAGTTCGTCCTCCTTGCGGTAGGAGGCCGTGCCCTTGACGCCGCGGGGGATGGCGGGGCGTACGACGGGGGCGAACCAGCTCTCCGTCAGCCGCTCGCCGGGCCGGTAGGTCCGCGTCGGCTGGAGCATGCCGGCGGTCAGGGGGCTGCTGTCGTCCCAGGTGAGGCGGTGGTGCACACGGTGGAGCCAGAGGGTGTCGCCGGAGCTCACGTACTCGGTGCGGGTCAGCGGGGTGGCCACGTGGCGCCGGTACTGATTGATCGCGGAGTTCATCCAGGGGCGCCAGCCGAAGCGCTGCTCCGTGGCATACGGGACGCCGCCCGTGTGGTGGTAACGCGAAGTGATCGTAGCGGTGTTGGCGGCCGTCACCCGGTGCACCACCCGCTCGGGCACCCGCTGGCGGGAAACCTGCATCACGTCGTACAGGTAGGGGCTGTCGGGGATGCCGTGCAGCTCCAGTGCGGTGGTCCCGGAGCGCAGTCGCTCGCGGAGCCGCTCCCCAATGTCGTAGCGGGTCAGGACGGCGGGGAGGGGCAGGCGTTCGCCCCGGGGGTTCCAGTGCGTCCAGGCGACGCCGCCCTCCCCTTCGGTCAGGACGACGGTGGACGCTCCGGCGGCCGAGGCCGCGGCGGCCTGCTCCTCGTAGCGGGCCTCCGTGGCGTCCACGAGTACCGCGGCGCCGGCCGGGTCAACGCCGCGTGCGCGCAGTGCCGCGTAGTCCTCGGGGCGGCCGGTGCCGGCGTCGAGCAGGCGCATGCTGCGGCGGCCGTCCACCGTGGGCGAGTTGTCCAGCAGGCCGCCTTCGAGGTCGATCGCGCGGCCTGCCCGCAGCGCGCGGGCGGTCAGCTGCGGGGCGGTCAGCTGCCAGCGGGAGTTGAACTCGAAGACGCCGTCGGTGACTTCCTTCGTCGGGGTGACGTAGAGGCGGCGGGCGTCGGCGCTGAAGTCCATGTGGCCGTTGGAGATGCTGCGCCCGCCGACGGCGCGGTGGGTGTAGAAGCTGACGACGGCTTCCTGGACGGCCGGTCTGGGTGTCTCGATCCGGACCTGGACGGCCTTGCGGGCGTCGAGGACCACGTGCCTGTCGCGGTCGACCGTCAGCTCGGGGTCGACGACGACACTCTCCACGCTGCCGTTCTCGACGCGGTCGGAGATCACGCCGTGCAGGAAGTAGGACCCCTCGGGCACCGTCACGGTGAGGGTCTCCCCCGGCCGCAGGGCGGTGACGACGTCGTCGCGGGAGTGGGGGCCGACGAGCACCAGCGGGGTGACCCAGGCGGGGCGGCCGGCGCGGTCGACGGCGGTCAGGGTGAGCTTGTGCCTGGGGGCTCCCTTCGCCGCCGCCAGCACGGTGTGCGCGACGGCCTTCCCGTCGCCGCTCGTCGCGGTGAGGCTGCCGCCGTAGCGGCCGGCGGGCAGGGACTTCGCGTCGAGGGTGACGTCGATGTGGGCCTGGCCGCCGGCGGGGACGGTGACCGTCGCGCCGTCGGGCAGGCGCACCGCGCCGGCCGGTGCCGGGTGGCCGGCGGCGTCGCGCAGCTCGGCGGTGAGGTTCAGGGTGAGCGGGGTGGGGCCGGTGTTGGTGTAGGTGAGCTGCGCGCTCTGCGGGCCGGAGACGGGGGTGAGTTCGCCGAAGCCGACGGTGCCGGTGGCGTGTACGGGTTGCTTCACCGCCCGTGCCAGGTCCACCCGGCCGCCGCCCTGCTCATAGACGGTGTAGTCCGGGGAGAGGCGGGAGGTGCTGATCAGGGCGTCCTTCAACTGCCGTGCCTGCCAGTCGGGATGCTGCGCGGCCAGGATCGCCGCGGCGCCCGCGACGTGGGGGGCCGCCATCGACGTACCGGAGGAGGCGGTGTATGCGTCGTCGACCGGCTCGCCCATCGAGGTGCCCGCCGCGCGGGCGGCGACGATACCGACGCCGGGGGCGGTGATGTCGGGCTTCTGCGCCTCGTCGGTGCGCGGGCCGCGGCTGGAGAACTCGGCGAGGTGCTCCTCGCCGTCCACCGCGCCCACGGTCAGTGCCTCGTCCGCGGCGCCGGGGGTGCCCACGGTGTACTCGCCGGGGCCGCTGTTGCCGGCCGAGGCGACGAAGAGCGTGCCGGTGGTCTCGGTCAGCTCGTCGAGGCCGAGGCTGAGCGGGTCCGTACCGTCGCCGGCCGTGTCGCTGCCCAGGCTCATGTTGACGACGTCGGCGCCCGAGGAGGCGGCCCATTCCATGCCGTCGAGGACGGAGGAGAGGGAACCGATGCCGTTGTCGCCGAGGACCTTGCCGACCAGCAGCTTCGCGCCGGGCGCGACGCCCTTGCGGGAGCCCTGGGAGGCGGCGCCGGTGCCGGCGATGGTGGAGGCGACGTGGGTGCCGTGGCCGAAGACGTCCTGGGTGGTGGGGCTGTCGGTGAAGTTGCGCGTCCCGGCGATCCGGCCGGCGAGGTCGGGGTGGGCGTCGTCGACGCCGGTGTCCAGGACGGCGACGGTGACGCCCGTCCCGTCGTATCCCGCGCTCCAGGCCTCGGGGGCGCCGATCTGCGGGACACTCTTGTCGAGGGAGGTGTGGACCCTCGCATCGAGCCAGAGGCGGTCGATACCGGCGCCGAGCTGCGGGGTCTTCGGAGTCTTCGAGGTCTGCGGAGTCTTCGAGGTCTTAGGGGCTTCGGTGCCGACGGCCTCCCAGAAGCGGTGGGCCTGTCGCTTCTCGGCCTTCAGTGCGCTGCCCCGCAGGCTGCCGAGCGTGCGTACCGCCTCGGAACCGACGGGCTCCTCGGCGGAGTCGAGCCGGACGCCGGAGCGGTAGCGGGCGATCAGCGGGATGCTCTTGGTGCGGGCGTCGTCGTAGCCCTGCTCCACCAGGCCGGTGATGTTGAACAGCTGGCGGTCGAGTGCGCCGGTGGCCAGATACGGCAGTGCCTCGCCGGGGAGTACGTAGAGGTCGCCGTCGATCTCCACCTGCTCGTAGCTGCCCCCCGCGCCTTCCCCGCCCGGCTCGACGGAGACGGCCTGGCGGCCGTCGGGGAAGCGCTCCAGGTGCACCCGGGCTCCGGTCACGAGGGTGACGGTGGAGGTCCGGGAAAGGGGGGCCGCCGGGCGGGCGGTGGCGGCGGCCGCGTGGGAGGAGGGGGCCAGGACAGGGACCAGGGCGGCGATGAGGGCACCTGCCGCTATGAGCGCGGCGGGGCGGAGCCGTGGGTGCATCGGGGGAGCCTCTTCGAGAAGGTGCGGGCGTGGAGCGCGTGGTTCGGATCAAGACTCCGGCCTCCGAGGCCCGTGTGTCACCTGTTACGGGTGCCGTGATTGCGACATGTCGTCTCTACGACAAGGGGATCTGGGTTGGCCCTTTGGGGAACCGCGGCCGGAACGGTGCGCGCGTAACGGCTGATTGGGCCCCGGATGGGGCTTGAGTTCTAGCCTCCTGCACGGAGATGACTGACCTGGCCGCCCTGGTGCGCGACTTCGCCCAGCTGCTGACCCCGGCCGACAGCAACGCCAACGCGCTGACCGGCTGGATCAAGCAGGTCCGGGCAGCCGACCTGCCCTTCTTACACTCCTACACAACCGGCCTCGAACGCGACCGCGCCGCCGTGAACGCCGGCCTCACCCCGCCCCACCACAACGGGAGGACCGAGGGCGTCAACAACAAGATCAAACTGATCAAACGCCAGACATACGGCCGCGCAGGACACCCCCTCTTGCGCCAGCGCATCCTGCTCAACTGACGCCCCACCAGGAGTGATCACCCGCTACGAAAATCTTGTAAGAGCCAAGTTCAGGACAGGCCCGCAGGTGACGCCTGGGTAGGTCCGCTGTGCAATGGCGGCGTCTCTGCCGTCGAAGTTGCCAGCGAATGATAGTACCTGTGGACGAGTTCAGTGCGCAGAGAAGCGCTGGGCCAGCGGAGCAGAAGCGCTTCGGTAGTCATGGGCAGGCCGGGGGCCGGGAACCATGTTTGTGCCCTCTTCCTGTCCGGGCCGGCTGGTGGAAGCGCGGGGAGTAGGCCGTGGAGTCGAGGTAAGAGCTGGGATGCAGGGGCAAGGAGAGCCCGAAGTGTCGGCATGGGGAAACTTCCTGGCGCAGTGAGCCGCGGGTTCAGGAAGCTATGAGTTCGTCTGTTCGAACATCACAATCTCCGCGACTGGATCATCCGGCACTGGCCCATCGTCCTCATCGATAAGAAGTCCCGCTTCCCGCGCCACGTCCTCAGGCAGCACGCTGGCGAAGGAACGCTTCATAGTCGTCTCGTATCCGTACTTTCCTGTCACACGCACTGTGATGGAGAAGAACATGCTCCTTCGCGAGTGGTTGGGGATGTGGATGGCGGTGTAGACACCGAGCTCGTTCGGGGTCATTCGGATCTTGATGTCACCAAACGTGTAGGTCTTGGTGTCTCCTTCCCACGTTGGTGCTGCGGCAGGTGCTGTCGCTACGGCGGGAGGGCCAGACGACTTCGGTGAGGCAGTTTGTGTCTCATCAGGCGATTCGCCCTCCGCTGAGCTCCCCTTTGTAGGGCTACTCTCCGACGCAGATGAAGGCCTCTTGGAAGCCGGCGTATCCAACGAATCGGCATCTCCCTGTCTCTCACTGCATCCTGAGACGGCCAAAGCGGCCGCCGTGATCGCGGTGATGGCCACTGGAACACGGCGTTTTCGGCTAGGGGCACGACTAGTGCCCCCCAGTACCTGGACGCCGTCCACAAGCACTCCGATGCTCTGGTCCTCCATATACAGCTAGACCATCCCACAGTGGCCGGGCTTCCGTTGCACCAGACCGGTTTAGATGTCATCTCAATTCGTGTGTTTACGGCAGAAGATGAGGGTGCAGGAGATGTTCGTGAAGGCGAGAAGGGGGCTTGACCCGGAATCTTGGACACGGGTTATGCGGCTGGGGCCAAAGTAGTTGATGTTGTGTCAAGTGCTGTCTCGTAGGCGATGGGACTGCGCTGTCCGAGGCTGGAGTGGCGGGGTCGGGTGTTGTAGCGGTGCAGCCAGTGGAACAGGTCGAGGCGGGCCTCGCGTTCGTCGGCCCCGGCCCTGCGGGCTTGGGGTGTCCCGCGCTTGCATGTGGCGTTGAAAGACTCGGCGAGCGCGTTGTCCGCCGAGCTGCCGACGGCGCTCAGCCGCAGCCGTCTCCAAGGGCTGGCCGACGAACTTACGGTCGCGCCCACCAACCGAGGCGTCCACATCGCCCTCTTCGAACACCTCCTCCTTGCAGCTTCCGTTTACGGCGATCAAGCATTTCTGGATGACATCGGCGAATCGGGCATCGTTGCCGCCGATCGAGATGGTGACAAGGGTGGTATTGCTGTCCAGGTAGCCCTGGTCCATCTGAGGCTTCTCACCCCCGTTGCCCTGGATCTTGCCGTTGTGCACCACGTTGTAGGTGCGAGCGCCCGAGCAAGCGATCAGGTGGTAGTCCATGGTTGAGCCATTGCCGTCGGCCAGCGCGCCGATCGACGCAGACCGGCCAGGGATGCTGGCCTGCCGAGACCACGCCTGGGTCGAACGGTGGCAGGCGTCACGGGTCTTCTTGTCCTGCGTGTCGAGGTAGTTCGTCTCCGGGTAGTAGTCCCGGTTGCCTTCGGACGCCCCCTCACCGGAGGAATAGGAGTCGCCCATGGCGACGACGAAGTCCTTCGGCTTGGCCGACAGTGGCTGGAAGGCGACCGAGTCCCAGGCGATGTCCGAGGCCCGTCGCGACCAGCGCGAGGCGGTTGCGCTGGGTGGACAGGACGCCCTTGGGCACGCCGGAGGATCCTGAGGTGTAGAGCAGCCAAGCCACTTCGTCCAGTGCGAGATCGTCCCGGGCCGGCGTCCGCGGCTCCGTACCCGCCAACTCCTCGTACCGCAGAACGCCGCCCGCGCCCGCGCGTCGTAAGGTTCCAGGCGCTCGGGGTCGAAGCCCTCCGTCCTGGCGAGTGCCACGCGGGTGTCGGCCTTTGCAGCCCATCCGCCACTTCTCGTTAGCCATGAGGCCCTCCAACGGAAAAGCTCCCGCTGTTAACGGTAGCTTTAACGATGTTTTAGCAGGTCAGGCGGACAGAAGCAGCATAAAACGGATGACCCTAAGATTTGGGCTCCCCAACCAGCACATCGTGGGCTTAACTTAGGTGTCATGACCTCCCCCCGCTCCACCTACGGCGGCGGCTACTACGCCGCACCGTCGTTCCCCGACACTCCGATCTACGACTCCCTGGTCGCGGAGCGGGGTACGCCGCAGATTGCCCCGATCCGAGTGCCGGCCTTCTACGACACCGGAAACAGCTACCTGCCGGCGCTCCCGTCGGCGCTGCCGGCGCTTCCCGCAGCGCCTTCCCAGCCGAACCCGTCGTACGGCTACCCGCAGCAGATGGCCGCACCGCAGCAGAACCACGCGCCGATGCAGCCGGCTCATCTGGAGCAAGCTCCCGCGCCGTACATCCCGCAGCAGCCGACCGGCATGCGGGGCGGCTACCAGACGCCTCAGCCCCAGCAGCAGCGCCCCGCGCCGGGCACGGGGTACGAGTCGATGCGTCCGGCGTCACCGCGGCCCGTACCCGCGCCCTCTCCGTACGAGGACCCGTACAACCGCCCGTACCAGGGCCGGGGGTACTGAGCCGCCGCGGAACCCGCTGCACACGGCCGCGGTCCGTCCCGGGCCCGATCCGAAGGACGGGCCCGGGGGGACTGGCAGGATGGAGGCATGCGTCCTCCCGTACTGCGCGCCGTGCACATCCATCCGGTCAAGTCGCTGGCCGGATGCGAGCCCGGCGAGGCCGCCGTCGAGCCATGGGGACTCGACGGCGACCGCCGGTGGATGCTGGTCGACACCACGGGCCGGGCTGTCACACAGCGGCAGCAGCCGCGCATGGCGCTGGTCTCCGCCATGCCGCTGCCCGGGGGCGGCATCGGTCTGTCGGCGCCGGGGAGCGCGCAGCTGACCGTCGAGGTGCCCGAGCCCGGACGCACGGTCCCCGTGGCGCTGCACCGGTCCACCATCGAGGTGGTGGAGGCGGCGGCCGCCGCCCACACCTGGTTCAGCGACTGCCTGGGCACGGAGGTCCGGCTCGTCCATCTCGACGCGCCCGGGACCCGTCGGCTGATCAATCCCGCGTACGCGCGCCCCGGTGAGACCGTCGGATTCGCCGACGGCTACCCGCTGCTCCTGACCTCCAGCGCCTCGCTGGACGCCTTGAACTCACTCATCGCACAGGGCGACCACGCAGACGAGGGCCCTCTGCCGATGAACCGTTTCCGGCCGAATGTCGTCGTGGACGGCACGCCGCCGTGGGCGGAGGACGGATGGGACAGGATCACCATCGGCGATGTCCCGTTCCGCGTGGTCAAACCCTGTGACCGCTGTGTCATCACCACCACCGACCAGGGCACGGCGGAGCGCGGCAAGGAGCCGCTGCGTACGCTCGCGCGCCACCGCCGTGCCGGGCAGGACCTGCTGTTCGGCCAGTATCTGATTCCGGACGGGACCGGCGTGATCCGGGTCGGGGACCCTGTTCGGATTCTCGGCCGACGGCCCGGCCGGGAGGGGAACTCGCTGGACCGGCCCGCGCGTTGGACGGGGTGAGGTAGCTCTCTCTCGTCTGCTCGGCGCGCAGGCTGTGCCGTATCGGGATATGACGGATGCGGAAGGGGGTGCAGGACTGTGCGAGCGCTATCGGGAGTATGGCGTTGGCGGCACAATCCCCTGCGCCGCGCCACTGACCGGCACGAGGCGTGGGTGGCTCTGGTGGCGCTGCTGTTGATGGCGGTGGCGGCGCCTGCGCTCGGGTGGCTGTGCGGGTCGCTCATCGACGACGTCCTGCAGGAGTCGGTACGGATCCAGCAGGCGCAGCGGCATGCCACGACGGCGGTTGTGGTGCGCACGGCGTCGAGGGCGCCGCGTCTGGTCTCCGACCCCGAGGCGTCCTCGGAGCGCACGACGCAGACGTCGGTGGTGGCGCGCTGGAAGGCCCCGGACGGCACAGCCCGCAGCGGAAGGGTCGCGACCTCTTCGAAGATCACCGATCCCGGCTCCCGGGTGCGGATCTGGACCGACCTGGACGGCCGCCCGGCGTTGCGCCCGATGGATGTGCCGACGGCCCACACCCATGCGGCACTGGCTGGATTCGGGGTGATGCTGCTGGGCGTCGCACTGATCGAGGGCGGGCGGCGCCTGATCGTATGGCGCATGGTGCAACGGCGGTATGCGCGGCTCGACCGGGCGTGGGCCGAGGCCGGTCCGGACTGGGGCAGGACGGGCACCGGCAGCTGATGAGCTGGGATCCCGTCAACTCCCACCCTCCGCGCGCGCTACGGTGGACCGGTCCGCTCACCTCTTCGGCGGACGGACCCGTGACGACCCCTGCCGCAAGGCCGGCCGCACGGGCATCGGACACGCACGAGGTGGGGGCACAACAGCGCCATGGCACAGGGCACGGTCCAGGTGACGCACACCGGCACATCGCGGTGGCGGCGCCGCACTGGCGAATACGCCTCCCTCACCGCAGCCCTTGACGCCGCGGCGGACGGTGATGTCCTCACCGTCGCACCGGGCACTTACCGGGAGAATCTCGTCCTGCACCGCGCGGTGACCCTGCGTGGTCCGGAGGGCTCCGTCGGCTCCGTCCGGATCGCGCCGGTCGACGGCGTACCGCTGACGGTGCGTGCCTCCGCCGTCGTCCAGGATCTGCATGTGGAGGGCCAGGACTCGGCGGCCCCCGCACTGCTCGTCGAGGACGGCGCCCCGGAGCTGGCGGATCTGCGGATCGTGACGCGGTCGGCCGCCGGGATAGAGGTGCGCGGTGCGGCCCGGCCGAACGTGCGCCGCTGCACGGTCGACAATCCGGCCGGGGTCGGCATTGCCGTGCTCGACGGTGCGGGCGGGGTGTTCGAGGAGTGCGAGATCGTGTCGGCCGGGCAGTCCGGGGTCTCGGTGCGCGACGGTGCGCATCCGCGGCTGGAACGCTGCCGGGTCCATCACTCCTCGGGCGCCGGACTGAGCATCACCGGTGAGGGCAGCGCGCTGGAGGCCGTCGGCTGCGAGGTGTACGAGATCAAGGGCAGCGGCATACAGGTCACCGCCCGCGCCTCCGCGCACCTCACCGACTGCACGGTGCACCGCACTTCGGCGGACGGGGTCACGCTCGACACGGACGCGGTGCTGACGCTCGCCGACTGCGACATCCATGACATCCCGGAGAACGCGGTGGATCTGCGCTCCCGTTCGGTCCTCACCCTGACCCGTTCCACGGTCCGCCGCTTCGGGCGCAACGGCCTGTCGGTGTGGGACCCGGGCACCCGGGTCGACGCCAACCAGTGCGAGATCCACGACAGTACGGGCGACTACCCGGCGGTCTGGGTGAGCGACGGCGCGACCGTGATACTGGACTCCTGCCGGGTCCATGACGTGCCGGACGCGATCTTCGTCCTCGACCGGGGCTCACGCGCCGATGTCGTCGACAGCGATCTCACCCAGGTCCGCAACACGGCGGTGTCGGTGAGCGACGGGGCGACCGCACAGCTCGACGACTGCCGGATCCGGGAGGCGTCCACCGGCGCCTGGTTCCGCGACCACGGCAGCGGCGGCACGATGAACAACTGCACCATTGACACGGCACAGACCGGGGTCATCGTCACCAAGGGCGCCGACCCGGCCATCGAGCGCTGCACGGTCACCTCGCCCGCCGAGGCCGGTTTCTACGTCTCCGCCGGTGGACGCGGCACCTTCCACAGCTGCCGGGTCACCGGCAGTGACGGATACGGCTTCCATGTGATGGACGGCTGCCGTACGACGCTGACCCGGTGCCGTACCGAGCGGTGCGCGCGCGGCGGCTACGAGTTCGCCGAGGGCGGCTCGCACGGAGACGGGCAGGGGACGGGCCCCGTCGTCGAGGACTGCACCAGCGACGAGAGCGCACTGCGCACCGCCACTCCCCCGCCGCCCACGGTGCTGACGGCCGCCCAGTCGGCACCCGGGCTGCTCGGTGCGGTGCCCGCGCAGCGCCCGGCCGCGCCCGCCGCCGTCGAGGCACCCGCCGAGCCGGTACGTACCTCGGGCGCCGTTCTCGGTGAACTGGACGCGCTGGTCGGCCTGGACAGCGTCAAGCGCGAGGTACGTGCACTCACCGACATGATCGAGGTGGGCCGCCGCCGCCTGGAGGCGGGGCTGAAGGCCGCGTCGGTGCGACGCCATCTCGTCTTCACCGGCTCCCCCGGCACCGGCAAGACGACCGTGGCCCGCCTGTACGGCGAGATCCTGGCCTCGCTCGGGGTGCTGGAGCGGGGGCATCTCGTCGAGGTGTCCCGGGTCGATCTGGTCGGCGAGCACATCGGCTCGACCGCCATCCGTACCCAGGAGGCGTTCGAGCGGGCGCGCGGCGGGGTGCTGTTCGTCGACGAGGCGTACGCGCTGTCGCCCGAGGACTCCGGCCGGGACTTCGGCCGGGAGGCGATCGACACGCTCGTGAAGCTGATGGAGGACCACCGGGACGCGGTGGTCGTGATCGTCGCCGGCTACACCCACGAGATGGAGCGGTTCCTCACCGTCAACCCCGGTGTGGCGTCCCGTTTCTCACGGACCATCACCTTCAGCGATTACGAGCCCGCAGAATTGCTGCGGATCGTCGAACAGCAGGCCGAGGAGCACGAGTACAGCCTCGCCGGGGGCACCGGAGAGGCGCTGCTGCAGTACTTCACCGAGCTGCCCAAGGGCCCGGCGTTCGGCAATGGCCGGACCGCCCGCCAGACCTTCGAGTCGATGGTCGAGCGGCATGCCGGCCGGGTCGCCCAGCTCGCCGAGCCGAGCACGGACGACCTCACCCTGCTCTACCCGGAGGACCTGCCGGAACTCCCCTGAGAGCCTGTCGGGTGACCTTCGATCGGAAAGCGGACGTGGTCTGGTGCGTGCGATTCCAAGGCGCCGGAAGGCCCTCGGATGGGGTCTCCCCTGCTCGAACGAAGCTGAGAGCTTGGGGAAGGAGCTACTAGGGCATTTCGGCAACGCGGGAAGCGTGCGTGCCAGGGCGTGGCCGCCCGATCAGAGGTCACCCGACAGGCTCTGAGTCTCCCCGGAGCCCCCGTCGGCCTGGCGGGGCAGCACCGGCCCGAGCCGGACGAGCAGCGCCGCCCGTTCCTCGGCGAAGACCGGGTCGGCCTGGTAGTCCGAGTGGCCCAGCACCGGTTCGGGCAGCGGGTGCTCCGGCGTACGCCCGTAGACCAGCGGGTCCCGCAGAGGCCCCCGGTCCACTTCGGGGCCGGCACCCACGTCGAGCCGGACCTGGCCACCGATCGGGTCGGTGGCCCGCCACAGGTTGCGCCAGCAGTGCACGGACCGGTGCAGTCCATGCAACGGTCCGGGACCGAAGTAGGCCGGGAACCAGCGCCCGTACAGCCGCTCGATCGGCGAACCGTAGGTGAGCAGCGCAACCCGTTTCCGGGCCCCGGCCGGCAGCTGCCAGACGGCGGACGCCGCGAGGACGCTGCCCTGGGAGTGCCCGGAGATGACGAGCCTGCCGCGGGTGCGGCCGGTCCAGCCGGACATCCGGGAGGCCAGGTCGGGGACGGCGCGCTCGGCGTAGCAGGGGGGCGCGAAGGGGTGGGCGGCGCGCGGCCAGAACGTGCCGACGTCCCACAGGATGCCGATGGTGCGCCGGGTGGAGGCGTCCCGGTAGGCGCGCCGACCGCAGGTCACAAAGACGATGAAGCCGAAGCCGATCATCCAGGAGCCGGTCGACTGGGCGGCTTCCGCGACCGACTCGATGAACGGGCCGGCACCGTCCAGGGCCAGCCCCGGCACCTCCCCGCTCGCCCATGCCCCGGCGACCGCTCCCGCGCCGAGCAGCAGGGTGGCGCCGGAGACCAGCCCGAGGAACCAGGGCGCGGAGTCGGTGAGCGCAGCCAGGGCCCGGGTCCTGGCGATCTGCCGGGTACGGGCGGCGTCCGGCCGCTTCTCCCCGTACTCCTTGTTGACCTCGGGTTCCATGGCGCGGGCGGCGAGCCAGGTGCGTACGCCCAGCACGACGGTGGGAATCAGCAGCAGAGCCAGGAGTATCGGGATGACCGAGGCCTGCCAACTCAGCAGGACCGGCGGCCCGTCGATGAGGGAGCTCCGGCCCATGCCGGGAGTGCCCGGTCCGTCGAGCCAGTCGGCAACGCGCTGGGCAACCCCGCCGGACATGACGCCACCGAGGGCGCAGGCCAGCATCGCGACCGCGGGGCCGCCGAGTCCGTACATGACCGTACGGGGCTCGGGCGTCCGGCGGTACAGGCCGAACGCGACCGCCGCGAGGGCGACCACGAGCATGCCCTGGCCGACGGTGAGGACGCGGAAGGTGACGTCTCCGGGGAGCGTGCCGGCGGAGACCCAGCCGGGACGGGACCAGGCCGCGTACACCGCGGTGACGACGAGCAGGGCGAGAGCGGTGCCGGGCAGCCAGGTGATGACGGCGCCGTCGAGCCGGTTGTCGAGCCTCCGCTCGCTGCGACCGCGGCGGCAGACCACCCAGAGCACGACGAGCGTGCCCAGCACGAGCATCGCCTCGATCAGCTGCCCCAGGAACTCGGGTACGGGACCGGTGACGGCGCGGTCGTGACGGGCCGCGGCACCCGCGACGGAGGCCGCCACGGTCAGGAACCCGGCGGCGGTGTGCGCGGCCCGCAACCGGGCGACGAGCCGCCGGCCGTACCAGAAGCCGGGGCGGCCGAGGGCGGGGCGGACGACGGGGGTTTCGGCGTCAGGGCCCTCGGTGGTGGGGGTGGCCTCGGTCCCGTTGTCGAGGACGTCGTCGTCCGGTTCCGCGCCGGTGACCGGGCGCTGCGACTCGTAGGCGCTCCAGGTCCGGTTGGACAGGAACCAGAGCAGCCCCACCAGCACGGTGGGCACCAGAGCCGCCAGCGCGAGCCGCCGCCCCGGCTGCGACCACCAGCCGTCCTGCGCCGTCGACAGGAAGCCGAGCCAGGACCGTTGGTTCGAGCACTCCGGTACACCCGCGCACTGCCAGGCCACCAGATCCAGCGCGACCTCGCACGCCGCAGCCGTCAGCAGGACGGTCAGGCTGAGGGCGACGAGGCGCACGAGTACGCCGTACAGCCGGACCGCGCGGGTGCGGCCCTTGGCCGTGGGCCGCATCCAGTGGGCCAGGTTGACGACCATGAACGGGAGCAGCAGCAGCCACAGCGCGCGCGAGCCGTTGCCGGAGGTGAGATTGGACCAGCAGTACGCCTCCTCGATGGGCCGGTCCCGGTACCGCTCCGGGTGCTGCTCGGCGTCGATGTCCCCCGAGCGCCGGAAGATGGCAGCCGTCGCATCACCGGTGACCCGGGCGATGCGCGGATCCCGGAGCATCGACTGGGGGGTGGCTCCGCCGACGCCATGGACCAGGAGTTCCAGCGCGGCCCCCGTGCTGTGCGGGGCCTCAGTGACAGGGGGCACGTGGATGACTCGCTCTCTTGCTGTCGCGGCGTTCCGGCCCGCGTACTGAACTGATGCGTAGTCACCAGAATCCCGGAACCCGGGCCGCGCCGGTACCCGGATCACAAATATCCCCAGTGCGGCGCCGGACGAAGTTGCGTGGCAGGATGAGCCCGTCCGACAGAATGTTGAACGGACGGGCTGCTGTACGGAAACCCGAGGGAAGGACCGGACCCGGCGTTGAGCGAGAATCAGAATCTCCTCGCGGAGCAGCGGCGTGCACTGATCCTCGACGAGGTGCGCCGGCGCGGCGGGGTCAGGGTCAATGAGCTGACCCGCAAGTTGAGCGTCTCCGACATGACCGTGCGCCGGGACCTGGACGCGCTGGCCCGTCAGGGTGTTATCGAGAAGGTGCACGGCGGCGCTGTACCGGTCGTCGAGGCGAGTACGCACGAGCCCGGTTTCGAGGCCAAGTCGACACTGGAGCTGACCGCCAAGGAGGACATCGCGCGGGCCGCCGCGGCGATGGCCGTTCCCGGCAGTGCGATCGCGCTCTCCGGTGGTACGACGACGTATGCGCTGGCCCAGCACCTGCTGGACGTACCGGAGTTGACGGTGGTGACGAACTCGGTGCGGGTCGCCGAAGTGTTCCATGCCGCGCAGCGGTCGACGGGCGGCCCGCGGGCCGGGGCGGCCACGGTGGTGCTCACCGGTGGGGTGCGGACTCCGTCCGACTCTCTGGTCGGCCCGGTCGCCGATCAGGCGATCGGTTCGCTCCACTTCGATGTGCTGTTCCTCGGGGTGCACGGGATCTCGGTCGAGGCCGGGCTCTCGACACCGAATCTGGCGGAGGCGGAGACCAATCGGCGCTTCGTGCAGTCGGCGCGGCGGGTGGTGGTGGTCGCCGATCACACCAAGTGGGGCACGGTGGGCCTGAGTTCGTTCGCGACGCTGGAGCAGGTGGACACCTTCATCACGGATTCCGGTCTGTCCGCGGGCGCCCGCGAGGAGATCGAGGAACATCTGCCGGGTCTGGTGGTGGCGGGCGAGACCGCGGCAGGCGACCTCTCCGAGAGCTGAGGAAACGGGGATCCCGAGGGTGAGCCAGAGGTTCCGCTCGGCTCGCGCCGTGGCCGGGGCGTCCTAGGATCCTGCTGTGGCCGTATTCCGGATCGAACGATTCACCTCCCTCCACGCCGCCGAGTCCTGGCGCCGGGTGACCGACTGGGAACGGCACTGCGCACACGTCCCGCTGACCCGGATCACCGTCCCGACCGGACTGCCCACAATGATCGGGACCGTCTTCGTGGCCCGCACGGGTGTGGGCCCGCTGGCGTTCGACGATCCGATGGAAGTGGTGCACTGGATGCCGCCGGTGACCGGGCGAGCCGGGCTCTGCCGGCTGGAGAAGCGCGGTTCGGTGGTGCTGGGCCGGGCGTCGATCGATGTGTATCCGACGGAGTCCGGGTCCCATGTCGTGTGGGTGGAGGAACTCCGTATCCGGCTGCTGCCGCAATGGGGCGATCCGCTGATCGCGGCAACGGGCCGCCGGCTGTTCGGCCGGGTGCTGGACGGTCTGCTCGACGGCACGGTGCGGACGTAACGGCCTCCCCCACGACAGGGAGTGGGCTCCCGGCGCCCTGCGACTCCGCCTGCGGCGTTGTCGTCGGTCACCGACGCTCCGCGTCGACTCCGTCCTCCGCCTTGCCGTCGAAGCCGCATGACGCCACTCGCTGATCCACTCTCCATCGTGGGGGAGGCCGTAACTCCCGCGGTGCGCGGCTGCCGCCTCGGCCGTGCAGCCGACGCGACAGCCAGGCAGTCGCGCCTTTGGACCCGCGCCCGATGTGACCGTCACACGATCGACTCGTTTGTCGCTACGACGGTTATCGCCAACGGCTCGGAAGGCACCGATCCCATGCCGATCCACCCATCCCGGCAGCGCTCCACCCGCAGCAGCGAACGCCCCGGCGTCCAGCAGGCCGAAGCCGCGCTCGTGGAACACTACCCACGTCTCGTCCGGCTCGCCTACCTCGTTCTGCCGCCGTCGCTCGGCCGGCACCGACGGGTCCTCGCCGCCCATGCGGCCGTCCAGCGCGCCCTGCCCGGCCGGCGCACCGCCACCGCGGGACCTCTCGAACCGCTCCGGACCCGGGTCCCGGCACAGGGGCGGAGCGTACCGTCCCCGAGGCATCCCGCCGCGGCGCACGGCACTTCCTCCGCATACGCCTGGGTGCGGCTGCGGGTGCTACGTATCGCGCTGGCGTACGAGCGGCGGCCCCGCTGGTGGCCCGCGCGGATCCCGGCACCGGCCTCGCTGCGCCCCGCGCTCCCCTTCGTCCGGGGGCTGCGGCTCTTCCCGGGCGCCGGTGGCGCGGAGGAACTGGCCCTGGACCGGACACTGTCCACGGTGTCCGCTGCCGTGCGGGCGGCGTTCGCGCTGCGGCTGCTGGAGGAGCTGACCGACCTCGAGGCGACAGTACTGCTCGCCCGGGCGGGGGCGAGCGATGCGGCGGACGCGGTACGTGCGGCCGGACGGCTGGGGTCCGCCGACCGCCGGCGGACCGAATCGCTGCTGCGCTCCGCCGGGTTCGACCCGTGCACGCTCCAGACCCGCCCCAGCGATCTGTTGCGGCGCAGGCACCGGCTGCGGGCGGTGGCCTCCGCTGCCGCGCTGTGCGTGATGGCGGGCGGTCTGGCCGTCCTGGCCGGGGAGAACGGTCCGGGCGGCCCGCAGGACGGTCCCGCGCGGGCCGGGTCCGCCGCCGTCGATCCGGCAGCGCTGATGCGTACGGCTGCCACGGAATGGGCGGACACCTCGCGCGTCGACTTCACCGCGTGGCCGGCCCGCGGGGACCGTGCCCAGGACCGGGATCTGCTCGGCCGGGCGCTGCGTACCTGGGGGCACACGCCGCGCACCGTCCACGTCTCCACGTCGCCCGGGACGCTCTCCGTACCGCCCGCCCAGCCGCCCCGGCTGCTGTACGCGGGCGAGGTGGACGGTGCGGCAGTGGTGCTGTTCCACGACGGCGGCGTTCGCGTGGTGCGTTACGCGGAACCGCTGACCGGTGCCGGGGCGGCCGCGCTCGACTTCGCCCGGACCGATGACGCGGACGTGACGACGGGGGCGGCCGTCGTGGTCAGCCGCAGGGGGGACGGGGCCCGGTTCCTGCTCGCCCCGTGGGTTTCGGAGACCACCACGCGCGACCTGCTGGCGCCGAACGCTCCGGCGCGGTCGCTGAAGGTGGGCCGCGACGGGGTCACCGCACCCGTATCGCGCCCCTCACCGGGCCGCAGTTGTGGCTCCTGGCCGGTGATGCAGCTGCGCTCCTCGGAGCGCATCGCTGAGAACCACTCATTCCTCCTCACCGATCTGGGCGATCTCGCTCCGGTCCATCTCACGTACACACCGCTGCCCGGCAAGGGCGCGCCGCCGCGCGGGCCGCGCGAGGCGACGGGTGGTCCGGCCCTGCTGAGCTGGGCACGTACGGTGTGCTCGCTGCGGGCGCTGCGGGGCAGCGGGGTCCGTGCGGTCAACAATTGGGCCTTTGCCCGGCAGCCTCTCCCGGAGAGCGGGACACCGGCGGACTGGGTGTGCACCCGGGCCGACACCTGGCAAGGGCCCGGCCGGGTTCTGGTCCAGTTCCTGCAGCCCGCCGCATCGCTCACCGCCCCTGGTGCGGTGGTGGCCGACCGTCCCGATACGGCGCTGTGCGGCCGGTTCGGGCAGCACGTCCTGGCGGGCACGCACTGGAGGGCACCGTCCGGCCGGTGGTACGTGCTGGCGGCGGGCAGCCGGGCCGTCAACCGGATCGAGGTGACGGGCAGCGTGCGCGGGTCGGTGGGCGGTAGGACGCTGGCGGTACGGGCACCGCAGGACGCGAAGTTGGAGCTGAAGGCCCGGCTGCGCGAGGGCGGGACGCTGTCCGTGGTGCGCTGAGAGAGGCGGAACGGGGAAGGGGTGGGGGCCGGGAGAGGCCGTTCGGCGTCTTCCGTCAGGTCGGTGCGGCGGTCCGGTGCGAGACTCGGCCGCGTGACCGAATTCTCCGGCTCCGCGCCCCACGCCGACTCCGACCACGGCTCCGGCTCCGGCTCTCACGGTGGTACGCAGCTGCGCTGTCTGGTGACCGGTGCCACCGGATACATCGGCGGCAGGCTGGTGCCCGCGCTGCTCGAAGCCGGCCACCGGGTCCGCTGTCTGGCACGCACCCCGCGGAAACTGCGCGACTACCCGTGGGCGGACCGGGTCGAGGTGGTGCAGGGCGATGTCGCCGATGCCGCGTCGGTGCGGGCGGCGCTGGCGGACATGGACGTGGCGTACTACCTGGTGCATGCCCTCGGATCGGGGCGCGGCTTCGAGCAGACGGACCGCCGGTCGGCCCGGGTCTTCGGCGAGCAGGCGCGCGCGGCCGGGCTCCGCCGGATCGTCTACCTCGGCGGCCTCACCCCGGCCGGGGTGCCGGATCGCGAACTGTCACCGCATCTGCGGTCGCGGGCCGAGGTCGGGCGAATCCTGCTGGACTCCGGGGTGCCGACGGCAGTGCTGCGGGCCGCGGTCGTCATCGGGTCGGGTTCGGCGTCCTTCGAGATCCTGCGCCATCTGACGGAGCGGCTCCCGGTGATGGTCACGCCGAGCTGGGTGCGTACCTCGATCCAGCCGGTGGCGGTACGGGACGTGGTGCGGTACCTCGTCGGCTCCGCCTCGCTCCCGGCGGACGTGAACCGCACCTTCGACATCGGCGGCCCGGACGTGATGACCTACCGCGACATGATGCAGCGGTACGCGCAGGTCGCGGGGCTGCCGCACCGGGTGATCCTTCCCGTCCCCGTGCTCACACCCGGGCTGTCCAGCCACTGGATCGGCCTGGTCACGCCCGTACCGCGGTCCATCGCCCGTCCGCTGGCGGAGTCGCTGCGCAACGAGGTCGTCTGCCGCGAACAGGACATCACCCGTTACGTGCCGGATCCCCCGGGCGGCCCGATCGACTTCGACCAGGCGCTGCGGCTGGCACTGCAACGGATCAAGGACGCCAGGGTGGACACCCGGTGGTCGTCCGCCGCGGTACCCGGCGCGCCCAGCGATCCGCTGCCGACCGACCCCGACTGGTCGGGCGGCAGCCTGTACCGCGACGAGCGCGAGCTGACCGTACCGGTGGCGCCGGATGCGCTCTGGCGGGTGATCGAGGGCATCGGCGGGGAGAACGGCTGGTACTCGTTCCCGCTCGCCTGGGCGGTACGGGGGTGGCTCGACCGGTTCGTCGGAGGCGTGGGGCTGCGGCGCGGACGACGGGACGCACAACGGCTGCGGGTGGGCGACTCGCTGGACTTCTGGCGGGTGGAGGAGATCGTTCCGGGTCGGCTGCTGCGGCTGCGTGCGGAGATGCGGCTGCCGGGTCCCGCGTGGCTGGAGCTGTCGGTCGGCCGGGACGAGGAGGGGCGGACCGTGTACGGGCAGCGGGCCCTGTTCCATCCGCGCGGGCTGCTCGGCCACGCCTACTGGTGGAGTGTGTGGCCGTTCCATTCGGTGGTCTTCGGCGGCATGGCACGTAACATCACGGCGGCCGCCCGGGCAGTACTGCAGCAGTCTGCGATGTAACGTCCGCACAGCTGAAGACATCTGACGATGCGACAGATATGGTACGGCTCGCCGCGGACCGGGTGTGTCCGCCGCCGATCGCACGGGAGGTGCGCCCCATGGCACGTCGGCTCCGCTCCGTGGACCTCGGCTTCGTCCGGACCGCCCCGCTACGGCTGGTCTTCGCCACCGAGGCGTCAGCGCTTCCCGCGGTGGTGTACCGGGCGCTCGCCGAGGAAGTCGACGGCTGGCCCGACTGGTTCACCGCGGTGACGGCGGCCCGGCCCACCGGGGCGGGCGCGGGCCGTGAGATCCGGCTCAGGGGTGGCACGGTGTTCCACGAGACAATCGTCGCGAAGGAGCCCGGCGAGCGGTACGCGTACCGGGTCGACGAGACCAACGCACCTGCCCTGCAGGCCCTGTTGGAGGAGTGGCTGCTCACCCCCACAGCAACCGGGACGCGCGTGCAGTGGACCTTCGCCGCCGACGGGCCCGCGGCGTTCCGGTTCGCCCTGCGACTGGGCCGGCCGGCACTGGGCCGGGCGTTCCGGGACGCGGTGTGCAATCTCGACAAGCGGCTGGCCGCAGCCTCCGCCTGAGAGCCTGTCGGGTGACCTTCGATCGGAAAGCGGACGCGGTCTGGTGCGTACGATTCCAAGGCGCCGGAAGGCCCTCGGATGGAGTCTCCCCTGCTCGAACGAAGCT